>CAMPHE010000246.1 GCA_946885815.1 uncultured Arenimonas sp. | reverse complement strand
GCATAGCCCCCCAGCGGGGGTCCGGTATACTTCGCGGCCCCTTTCGCCCGGCCCACGCACCCATGTTCGAGTCGCTGACCCAGCGCCTGTCCGGCACCCTCCAGCGTCTGCGCGGCCGCGGCCGCCTGACCGAGGAGAACATCCGCGAGGCCACCCGGGAGGTGCGCATCGCGCTGCTGGAAGCCGACGTCGCGCTGCCCGTGGTCAGCGCGCTGATCGAACGCATCAAGGTGCGCGCGGTCGGGCAGGACGTGCTGACGTCGCTGACGCCGGGCCAGGCGCTGATCAAGGTCGTCCGCGACGAGATGGCGGCGGTGATGGGCTCGGCGGCGACCGAGCTGAACCTCAACGTGCCGGCGCCGGCCGTGATCCTGATGGCGGGCCTGCAGGGCGCCGGCAAGACGACCACGGTCGCCAAGCTCGCGAAGCACCTGAAGGAGCGCCGCAAGAAGAAGGTGATGGTCGTCTCGGCCGACGTCTACCGCCCGGCCGCGATCGAGCAGCTGCGCACGCTGGCGCAGCAGGTCGACGTGCTGTTCTTCGCCTCCGACGCCGGCCAGAAGCCGGTCGACATCGTGCGCGCGGCGATCGCCGATGCGCGGAAGTCGTTCGCCGACGTGCTGATCGTCGACACCGCCGGCCGCCTCGCGATCGACGCGGCGATGATGGACGAGATCAAGGCGCTGCACGCCGCAGTCGACCCGGTCGAAACGCTGTTCGTCGTCGACTCGATGACCGGCCAGGACGCCGCGAACACCGCGAAGGCCTTCAGCGAGGCGCTGCCGCTGACCGGCGTGGTGCTGACCAAGACCGACGGCGACGCCCGCGGCGGCGCCGCGCTGAGCGTGCGCTACATCACCGGCAAGCCGATCAAGTTCGTCGGCACCGGCGAGAAGGTCGACGGCCTCGACGTGTTCCACCCGGACCGCGCCGCCAGCCGCATCCTCGACATGGGCGACGTGCTGAGCCTCGTCGAGCAGGTCGAGCAGCAGGTCGACAAGGACAAGGCGCAGAAGCTCGCCGAGAAGGTCGCCAAGGGCAAGAAGTTCGACCTCAACGACATGCGCGACCAGCTCGAGCAGATGCAGAACATGGGCGGCCTGCACGGGCTGATGGACAAGCTGCCGGGCATGGGCCAGGTCCCGGATCACGTGAAATCGCAGGTCACCGGCAAGGAAGTGCCGCGGATGGTCGCGATCATCGGCTCGATGACGAAGAAGGAACGCCGCAACCCGGGGCTCCTGAACGGCTCGCGCCGCGCCCGGATCGCGAAGGGGTCGGGCACCACCCCGGCCGACGTGAACCGGCTGCTGAAGCAGTACCAGCAGATGGAAAAGATGATGTCGAAGCTCGGCCAGGGCGGGATGAAGGGCCTGATGCGCGGCATGAAGGGAATGATGGGCGGCGGCTTCGGCGGCCGCTTCCCCGGTCGCTGAAAACCCGCTACAATCCGCGGCTTCCCCGAGCCGACGCGCCCGGGTTCCTGTCACAGAACTGCAGAGCAAACCGACATGGTCAAGATCCGTCTGACCCGCGGCGGCGCCAAGAAGCGCCCCTTCTACCACATCGTCGTCACCGACTCGCGCAACAAGCGCGACGGCCGTTCCATCGAGCGCGTGGGTTTCTACAACCCGGTCGCCGTGGGCGCCGAGAAGCGCGTCGAGCTCGACGCGGCGCGTGTGCAGCACTGGGTTTCCCACGGCGCGCAGCTGACCGACAAGGTCCGCATGCTGGTCAAGGAAGCCTCGGCCCAGGCCGCGGCCTGAGCCTCCCGGTCCCGCCGCCGCGCGGGGCCGACGCAGCGATGACTCCCGGGCGCCGCATCCTGCTGGGCAGGGTCGCCGGCGCCTTCGGCGTCCGTGGCGAGCTCAAGGTCGTTTCCTGGACCGAGCCGCGCGACGCCCTGTTCCGCTACCAGCCGTGGATCCTTCGCGCCGGCGCCGCCGAGCGCGAGGTCGAGGGCGCGCGCGGGCGCGAGACCGCCAAGGGCATCGTCGCCCGCATTCCCGGCGTGGAAACCCGCGACGATGCCGAGGCGATGACGGGCACCGAGATCTGGGTGCCGCGCGAGCGGCTCCCGGAGCCGGCGCCCGGCGAGTACTACTGGGTCGATCTCGAGGGACTGGCCGTCGTCACGGTCGACGGCGTGCCGCTCGGCACCGTCTCGCACCTGTTCGAGACCGGCGCCAATCCGGTGATGGTCGTCGCGGGCGACCGCGAGCGGCTCATCCCCTTCCTGCTCGACCAGTACGTGACCGCCGTCGATTTCGACGCCGGCCGCGTCGTCGTCGACTGGGATCCGGATTTCTGACGGGCGGCCGCGCGATGCGCATCGACGTCGTCACGCTGTTTCCCGACTTCATCCGCGACGCCGCCGCGATCGGCGTGGTCGGCCGCGCGCAGGAGCGCGGACTGCTGGCGGTTCACGGCTGGAACCCGCGTGATTACGCGACCGACAACTACCGACGCGTCGACGAGCGCCCGTTCGGCGGCGGGCCCGGCATGGTGATGCTCGCCGAGCCGTTGACCGCCTGCCTCGCCGCCGCACGCGCGGCGGACCCGGCGCCCGCGAAGGTGATCCACCTGAGCCCCCAGGGACGGCGGCTGACGCAGGCCGGGGTCCGCGAACTCGCGTCGCGGCCGCGGCTGATCCTGCTCTGCGGCCGGTACGAAGGCCTCGACGAGCGTTTCGTGGATCGCGAGGTCGACGAAGAGCTGTCGATCGGCGACTACGTGCTGTCCGGCGGCGAGCTGGCGGCGGCCGTCGTGATCGACGCCGTCGGGCGCCTGCAGGAGGGTGCCCTGAACGATGCGGCCTCGGCGGCGCAGGACAGCTTCGAGGACGGGCTGCTCGACTGCCCGCACTTCACGCGGTCGGACGCGCAGGGCACGGAGGGCGTGCCGCCGGTGCTGCTGTCCGGCGACCACGCCGCGATCGCCCGCTGGCGCCGGCAGCAGGGCCTCGGCCGCACGTGGCTGCGCCGGCCCGACCTGCTGGCCCGGGCCGCGCTGGACCGCCGGGACCGCGAACTGCTGGCCGAGTTCATCGCCGACTGGCGCGCCGGCCGCCCCGGCGGCTGAAACCCTTCACCGACAGGGACTTGGCCGCGGCCGGCCGACCGGCTATGATGCGCGGCTTCCTTTTTCAGCCAAGCACGGTTTCCGGGCCTCTGGCGCGCACCCATAACAAACATCAGAGGCGTACGAAAATGATCAACAAGCTCCTGCAGCAGTTCGAGTCCGAGCAGGTCACGCGCGAACTCCCGTCCTTCGGCCCGGGCGACACCGTCGTCGTCAACGTCAAGGTCAAGGAAGGCAACCGCGAGCGCGTCCAGGCCTACGAAGGCGTGGTCATCGCGCGCAAGGAAGGCGGCCTCAACTCCGCGTTCACCGTCCGCAAGATCTCGCACGGCTTCGGCGTCGAGCGCGTGTTCCAGACGCACAGCGCGATCATCGACTCGGTCACCGTCAAGCGCCGCGGCAAGGTCCGCCAGGGCAAGCTGTATTACCTGCGTGCGCTGGAAGGCAAGAAGGCGCGCATCAAGGAAGACCTGGCGGCGCGTTCGGCCGACTGATCCGCGCTTCCCGCGTACCGCGACGGCCGCCTTCGGGGCGGCCGTCCGCGTTTCAGGGCGGCGCTTCGGGTACGGCGTGCACTGGTCGCGACCGCGGCGACGGATTTACGCTGCGGCGGATGC
>CAMPHE010000245.1 GCA_946885815.1 uncultured Arenimonas sp. | reverse complement strand
GTAGTCGTTGTCGGCGAACTGGGCACGCTCGCCGACAACGACTACCGCATCGCCCATGCGACCTGGACGCTCTACCGGGCGATGGGCGAAACCGAGGCGGCGCGCACGGCGGCCGCCGCGGTGGCCCGCCTCGCGGGCCAGCGCGACCCGGCGCGCGCGCCGGTGCTCTGAGCCGCTACCTGATCGCGCCCGGATCCTTCTTGCCCAGCACGCCGTCGCGGCCGATGTTCTGCACGACCAGGTCGTTGTCGGTCACGTCGAACACGTCGCCCCAGACGAATGCCGCGTAGCCGTCGGCACTGCGCGCGCCGAGCAGCCAGCCGGTGGCCGACGCCGAGCTCTTGATGCCGATGATGCCGCGGCTCCAGCCGTAGCCGCCGTCGCGGGTGATGTACGCCGCCTGCACCGGCATCGCCTGCGGGTACGACTGCAGCGCCCACGCGACGACGAAACCGTCGGGCATCGGCACCATCCGCACCTGCGACTTCTCGATCGCGTCGAGCGGCAGGATCACGTTGCCGGTCTCGCCCCACAGCCGGTGGCCGGTGGCGTCCATCCGCTGCGCGATCACGCCGGACTGCACGAAATTGTTGCCCGGGGTGCGTTCGCGCCACAGGAAGTAGCTGTCGCCGGTGGTCGCGTCGTGGCTGGCGACGCATTCGCCGCGGTTGTTGACGTCGTCGGCCGACACCGCGACGCCGTTGTGCGGATAGCGCTCGATGCCGTCGGCGCCGACGTGCTGGGCGCGTGCGCGGCGGCTCGACACGCCGAACGTGTAGTCCCAGCAGAACACCGCGCCGCCGGCGCCGTCGGTGACGAACGTCGGGAAGGTGCCGTTCGGAATCGCGCCGGTGGCGTTGTCGTCCCACAGCTTCAGCGGCGTCTCGCCCCACAGCGGCAGGCCGTCGGCATCGTACTTCTGCGCCCAGTGCTGGTTGACGAAGCGGCCGAGCTGGGCGTTCATGCTGACGATCGCACCGCCGTCCTCGCTCGCGCGCAGCTCCGACATCAGGTACGAGCCGCCGAGCGGCGGGTTGATCTGCAGGTTGTCGTCGCCCCACAGGAGCGCGCCGGTCGAATGCAGCCGCTGCAGCACGACGTTGCCCTGTCCCGAGAGCGTGTAGCGGCCGTTCCACGCGACCACCGCGCCGCCGTCGGGCATCGCGACGATCTTCGGCGACAGCGCGCCGTCGATCGCACCGTCCGGCAGCTGCAGCACGCCGGCGTCGCCGCCCCACAGCGGCACGCCGTCGGGGCTGATCTTCGCGACCTGGATATGGAACTTGCCGGCGGCATCCATGTCGTGGAACGCGAGCATCGCGTTGCCGGCGGTGTCGACGGCGATGCCGTAGTCGGTGGTGTACTTCAGGTCGCGGTCGGCGACGAGGATGCCGTTCGCGCCCCACTGCGGGCGCCCCTTGACGTCGAGGCGCTGCAGGCGGACGTCGTAGCCGCCGTTGACGTTGTCGAACCACACCACGTAGAAGCCGCCGTCGGCCATCGGGGCGAGCTTGCCCTGGGTCTGTTCGCTCGGGCCGCCGGCGATCAGCAGGTTGGATTCGTGCGTCTTCGACCACTTGGCGGAGACGACGGCGGGCGCCAGCAGGGCGGCCGCGAGCAGCGTGCGGGAAATCGTGCGGAAGGTCATGTCGTTCTCCGGATCAGTAGTAGAGCGAGGCTTTGGACGAGCACTGCGTCGTGCCGGCGTTGCACACCTGGTAGATCAGCGCGCCGGTGCCGCGCAGCCGTGGCCTGTCGACCGCCGACAGCGTGTTGTCGATGCCGGCCATGATCTTCTGGCCGCCGCGGTACACGTCCACGCGCGCGTCGCCGCGTGCCCACAGCAGGTCGACATGGAACTTCTTCTTGACGGTGTTGCCGACGACCATGAGCTGCGTGGGCGCGGTGCCCGCCGCCGGACCGCCGCCGTCGACCAGTTCCGCGGCCGCGTCGGCCGCCTGCACGAGGCCGTAACCGGTGCGGATGTCGCGGCCCGGCTCGTCCAGATCCAGGGCCGTGGCGTCGAGCGCCTCGCGCACCTGCTGGTTGGACTTGCCGGGTGCCGCGCTCCACACCAGCGCCGCGGCGCCGGCGACGTGCGGCGTCGCCATCGACGTACCGTCGAGATAGCCGTACGCGCTCGCCGGCCACTCGCGCCGCGAGCTCACTCGGACCGGCTGGCCGAGGCTGCCGTCGAGCAGCGCCTGGCCGTCGGTGCCGCTGACGGTGACCGCCGGGATGGCGGCGGCGTAGGTTCCGAGCGTGCCGGTGAACGACGGCGGGAAGTTGTTGCGTACGATCATCGCGACGCCGCCGGCGGCGGTGACCTGGATCGCCTTGGTCGCGAACGGCGTCGTGTCGCGGTTGCACAGCACGACCTTGCCGCTCCACGCGGCGTCGGACGTCGCGCAGTTGCCGCCGGCCACCAGCGGCGCCTCGGCGACGTTCTCGGGCGAGCCGATCATCGCATCCGACGGGAACGAGCGATCACCCGCATCGACGACCGCGCTGCGAAACGGGCGCGTGCTGAGGATGCCGACCCCGGGCGCGGCGAGTTCTACCTGGTTCGTGAACTGGGAAAAGGAAGCGCGCCTGTTGGCCGCGTCGACCGCGCCGACCGCGATCACGCTGTCGTACGACGCCGGGTAGCTGTACGTGCCGTTGCCGTCGTTGCCGGCGGCGGCGATGCTCAGCACACCCTGCTGGTACACGCGCGTGAACGCGTCGCGCTCGGCGATGCTGCTCGCGGTGCCGCCGAGGCTCATGTTGATGATCTTCGCGCCGGCCGCCTGGCAGCGCTGCACGGCGTCGATCAGCGCCGATGCGTAGCTCCAGCCGCAGTTGTTCGGCGTGTCGTCGCCGAACACCTTGACGATGTGCAGCGCGACGCGGCCCGGGCTGACGCCGACCACGCCGGTGTCGTTGTCGGCCGCGGCGATCGTCCCGGCCACATGCGTGCCGTGGCCGCAGTTGTCGACGTTCCAGGCGTGGCCGTTGCCGCTGTCCCCGGTCACCGCGACCCCGGCGAAGTCGGCGTGCGCGGCGTTGACGCCCGAGTCGATCACGCAGACCTTCATGCCGTTGCCGTCGGCACCGGCGAGCACCGCCTCGGGCGCCTGCACCGCCGACACCCCCCACGGGACGACCTGCCCCATCGGATAGCGCGGCACGTCCACTTCCACCGATTCGACGTGAGGGTTGTGCTTCAACCCTTCGAGCGCCGCGACCGGCACCGTGACGGCGATGGTGCGCAGTTCGCCGAAGTCGAAGTGGACCTTGCCGCCGGTGGCGCGCAGGGCATGACGGACGGCGGCGTGGGTGCCGGCCTTGTACTTGACCAGGACCCGGTCGGCGCCGCGCCGGACGAGTCGACCGCCCAGGTGCCGGACGCGACGGCCAGCACGGCGGCCAACGCGGTCGTGAGGTGACGCTGCTGCATGGTGTCTCTCCCGTGAAGTGTGATGGACGCATCGCGGCCGTCTTGGCCGTGGACCGACGATGCGACCCGGGCGCACCGGACGCATGACGACGCACTGACGGCGCCTTCCCGGCACTGCATCGATCCATGACATTTGTATGACATCCGCGCCCCGTCGGCCCGATCGGGCGGCCTGCCATGCCTGACGGCACGGCCGCGGCACCGGGGTCCTCTGCTAGGTTCGGCGCTTTCACGAGGGAGAAAGCGCCATGCGCCGTGCCGTCCTGTTCGTCGCCGTCTGCCTCGCGTTCGCGCCGGGCC
>CAMPHE010000244.1 GCA_946885815.1 uncultured Arenimonas sp. | reverse complement strand
ACGCGTGCACGCGCCCGTCCTCGGCGCCGGCGGCGAGCCACGCGCCGGCTTCGTCGAAGGCGAGCCACGTCGCGCGGCGCCCGCGCGACGAGGGCAGCAGCCGCGGCTCGGCGGCGGCTTCGAGGTCGAGCAGATACAGGCGGCCTTCCTCGTCGCCGAACGCCACCCGGCGACCGGCGGGATCGACCGCCCACGCGGTGAGCCGCGACCGCGCGTCCGGCGAAACGCGTTGCAGCAGGCGCATCCCGTCGGTGGCATACACCTGCAACGTGCGCTGTGCATCGACGAGGGTCATCGCGAGGCGGCCATCGCCCGACAGGCGCCACGGCAAGGCGTCGCCGCCGGCGGCCGGCGGCGGCAGCCGCGGCGACAGCGGTCGCCATGGATCGGCGCGCCACGCCTGCACGTGGCCATCGCCGCCGCGCAGCAGCGCGACACGGCCGTCGTCGCTCCACGCGGCATCGGAGAAGTCCGCGAACGCCGCCGGCGGTTCCCGCACCGTCGCGGCCGCGAGGTCGACGCGCCACGTATCCCCGCCGGTCGGGCCGGGCTGGTTGCGGTACCACTCCTGGGTCGCCAGCAAGGTGTCGGCGCCGGCGAAGCGCAGCCACGTGGTCGAACGCAGCTGGCCGCCGGAGCTGCGGCGCTCGCCGAGATCGGCGCGCCCGAGTTCGGCGAGCGTCGCCGCGTCGTACCAGCGCACGCTGCGGTCGCCGAACGCGAGCGCGACACGGGCGCCGTCGTCGCTGACGGCGACGGCGAGCGGCGTGGCATCGGCGATCGACGTGGTGTCGAGAAGCACCGCGCCCTGGCCGAGCAGCATCCCGAGGCGACGGCGATCGGCCTGCGCGGCCACCTCGAGGCCGGCGGCATCCTGCTCGGCGATGTTCAGCAGAAGCCGGTCGACCGCGTCCCACCCGGCACCGTCGGCGGTCGACAGCAGCGCGGCCTCCCGCCGGCCGTCCCACAGCCGCGTGCTCGCGGTGAACGCGTTGGTTTCGGCGCGCATCCACTGCTGCGCGGTCGACGCCAGTCCGATCACCAGCGCCAGCGTCGCGGCGCCGATCGCCGTGGCGAGCGCCGGCTCGCGCCGGACCCAGCGCCCGGTCTGCTGCAGCAGACCGAGCGGGCGCGCCTGCACCGCGCGGTGTTCGAGGAAGCGGCCGAGGTCGTCGGCGAGATCGCGGGCGGTCGCGTAGCGCGCCTCCTGCGGCCGCGCGAGGCAGCGCAGGCAGATCGCCTCGAGGTCGGGTGGCACGTCGGCGTCGCGCGTCGGCCGGCGAACGGTACCGGTCAGCACGCGCTCCAGCGTGTCCTGCGGGCTGGCGCCGCTGAACGGCGGCGCCCCGGTGAGGCACTCGTAGAGGATCGCGCCGATGCCCCAGATGTCGGTCGCGGCCGACAGCCGCGTGCTGCGCACCTGCGCCTGCTCGGGCGCCATGTAGCTCGGCGTGCCGGAGATCTGCTCGTTCTCGAGGCTGGGCGCCTGGCCGAGCCGCCGCGCGAGGCCGAAATCGGTGACGAGCGCGGTGCCCTGTTCGTCGATCAATATGTTCGCCGGCTTCAGATCGAGATGCAGCACGCCGAGCCGGTGCGCGTAATCCACCGCTTCGGCGACGGTGCGGATCAGCGCTGCCGCCTCGCGCGCCGGCAGCCGCCCGCGGGCCTCGACCACCGCGGCCAGGCTGCTGCCGCGTACCAGCTGCATCGCGTAGTAGACCAGCCCGTCCTGCTCGCCCATCTCGTGCACGGCGACGATGTTCGGGTGCTGCAGGCTCGCGGCGTTGCGCGCCTCGCGGCGGAATCCGGCGACGAACTCGTCGGACGCCCACGGCCCGGCCGACAGCAGCTTGATCGCGACCTCGCGCTCGAGGCTCTGCTGCCACGCGCGGTACACCACGCCCATGCCGCCCTGGCCGACGCGCTCGCGCAGCTCGTAGTCGCCGAAGTCGCGCTGAGCCGGGTCGGTGAGGTCGAGCTCCAGCGCGTCCACCGGCAGGAACGCGAGATGCATCGTCGAGGCGCCGGTGTCGCGCCGCCCGGGCTGCGAGCCGAATGCCAGCCGTGCGAGTCCGGGGTCGAGCCACCAGTTCCCGCCCGGGGCGCCGATGCGGGTCGGGTCGGCGCTCACTCGCCGCTCCCGAGCACCTGCAGCAGCGCGTCGCGCTCGGATTCGAGATCGCTGGCGCCGGCGATGGTTTCGCGCAGTTCGTGGTCGACCAGTTCGCGGAAGCGCTGGCGCAGCCGCTTCACCGCCATCGCGACGAACACCGGGCGCACCTGCAGCCGCCGGGCCGCGTCGTCGTAATCGCCGGGCCGCGGCTCGGCGACGAGGAAGCGTTCCAGGTCGGCGAACATCGGCAACCGGCCGGACTCGGCCGCTTCGCGGTGCAGCCGCCGGTGCGCGGCCGCGAGGATCTCCAGCGCGAACCCGCGGCGGAGCATTTCCTCCGGCGAGCGGTCGGGCGCGACCTCGGTGCGATGGCGCGCCTCCAGGTCCTGCAGCGACGGTCCGGCGAGGGCGACGGCGACCTGCTGCAGGTCGTGGTCGCTCGACAGGAACCGGTGCAGCTCGGCCTGCAGGAACAGCCGGAAGCGCCCGAAACGCGCCGCTTCCGGCTGCGCGGTGTCGCGGCGCAGCAGGTCCTGGAAGAACGCCTGCGCCAGCGCGTACGCGCGTTCCGGCGCATGGCCGCTGCGGCGCAGGTAGGCGAACACCGGGTACCAGTAGCGCAGGCACAGCGTCAGCAGCGACGCGTGCGCGGTGGCGTCGTCGGTGCCGCCGGTGCGCGTCACCAGCGACCAGTTGGTGGCGGGGAAGCGGTCGGGGCGGATTTCACCGGAGTGCATCGGGGCCCCCGTCGAGGGCGTCGGATTGCAACGCCGCCCGCAGCACGCGCAGCTCCGCTTCCACCGCGGCCGGGCCGTCGGTCTGGTCGGCCAGTTCGCGCCGCACCAGTTCGCGCAGCCGCGCGCGCAGCCGGTGCACCGATACGGCGATGGTGTTGGCGCGCATCCCGGTCCGGTCGCCGAGCGCGCGGTATTCGGCGGCGCCGGCGGTTTCGCCGATGAACGGCGCCAGGGTGTCGAACAGCTCGCCACGGCCGGCGCGGCGGGTCTCTTCGCGGAGTGCGGCGTAGGCGCGTTCGATCACGGTGATCGCCCACGCCCGTTCGAACGCGCGCTCGGGCGACTGCGGCGAAGCGATCGCCCGCAGCGCGTCGTCGGCGTCCACGCGCCGGTAGTCACCGCCACGCTTGCGCGCCATCGCCGCGTCGTGCGCGTCGAGCAGGAACCGGCGCAGCGCGGTCAGCATGTAGGTGCGGAAGCGACCGCGCGCCGGATCGGCGCCGACGTCCCAGCGCTTTTCCAGCAGGCGCGCGAAGAAGTCCTGCACCAGGTCCTCGGCGTCGCCCTCGGTGCGCCCGCTGCGACGCACGTAGGCGAGCACGGGACCGCGGTACGCGCGGTAGATTTCCTCCATCGCGCGGCGCGCCGAGTCCGGACCCGTGCGGGCGTCCAGGATGAGGCTCCAGCGCGTGGTCGCGAACGGACTCATCTTCGGTCCTTCGCCGGCGCGTCCCCACGCGCCGGCCTGGTGGCGAGTATGCCGCAGCGGCTGCCGCGGATCAGACCACATGGAAAAGCGACAGCCGCGGGTCGGGCGCGTACGCGGCCCGCGCCCGGCCGTAGCGGCGCGGGCCGGAATCGCGGGCCTGGTGCAGCGCCTCGAGCCACTGCCCGCGGGTG
>CAMPHE010000243.1 GCA_946885815.1 uncultured Arenimonas sp. | reverse complement strand
GAGAACAGCACCGAGAACCAGCCCGACTGCCGGTGGGGCGCGCGGCCGACGAAGATCGACACGGGCACCAGCTGCACGTCCTGGTCCGGGTACAGCCGGTGCGCGCGCAGCAGCTGCGACAGGCCATCGGAATGCGTGCGGTTCTTCGGCCGGCCGAACAGCCCGGCGCGGCGGCGCGACAGCGCGACGTACGCGCGCTTGCGACCGAGCGGGTCGCCGGGCAGCGCCGCCAGCGGCGACGGCAGGCCGGCCTCGCGGCAGGCGCGGTCGAGGATCAGCGCGTTCGACAGCCCGTAGTGCTCGATCACGTAGCAGACCGGGCGATCGAGCGAGAACGGCGGCACCTCCGGCTCACGCTTGATCGTGATCCACGGCGCCAGCAGCTTTTCCATCAGCCGCGCCCACAGGGGCGGGCGGCCGGGCCGGGCCGGCGGAGTCTGGCCCGGGGTGTCGAAGGCGTCCATCGTGGAGCCTCAGCCGGCGCCGGGAGCGGCGGTGGCCGCCGCCGTGTCGACCGCGGCGGGCGCCGCGTCCAGCTCGGCCAGATCGGCCTCGGCCTCGCGCACCGCTTCGGCGCTGTACCAGCCGCCGTCGCGGCGCACCATCTCCAGTTCGAAGCGGTGCGTGCGGTCGAGCAGCGGATAGGTGACTTCCACCGTGGCGGTGTCGTCCGTGCTCTGCAGGACCTTGGCCTGCACGCCGGCGAGGCTGTGGTCGACGTCGAGCCCGTAGATGCCGAGGACCTCCTTCACGCCGCGCAGGGCGATGCCGCCTTTCTCCAGCGCCGGCTTCATCGGCAGCGCCCGGGCCTGCTCCAGCGTCGGCAGGTCGATCTCGCGCGCGGTGCGGGACAGCACCGCGACCGCGCGGCGGGCCCGCGCGCGGTCGGTGAACAGCGCCGGCTTCAGCCACTGCATCAGATTGTCGGCGACCTCGGCGCCGTGCGCCTTCTGCACGTCGCTCAGTTCGGCGTTGGCCTGGATCGCGGCGTTGAGGAAGATCGTCATCGTCGCCTGCATCAGCGGCCACTGGCCGGCGATCTCGCCCTCGAACTGGCGCAGCTTCGGCTCCAGGTCGCGCAACAGCGCTTCCTCGGCGTCGGGTGCGCTCAGGCGGGCCATCACCTTGGCGTATTCCGCGGCGTCCTCGGCGGTGGGCGGTTCGGCGAGTTCGTGCCGGCGGACCCAGGCCTGCTCGGTGCGGGCATGCAGGTCGGGCGGCAGGCTCAGGCGCGACCAGCGCACGAGGTCGCCGTCGTGAAGCGCGTCGGCGAGGGCCTCCACCGCGGCGACCGGGTCACCGGGGGGCGCGGCTTCCGGCGCGGGCTCGTCGCGGCGGCAGGCGCCCACGGCGAGGACCAGCGAAAGCAGGGCCAGCAGGGCCCAGGAATGGCGTCGGGTCATGCGTCGGGGAGGGAAGGGAAGTGGGCGCCGAATCTAGCAGATCGGGCGTTCACGGCCTGTTGGCCACGGCCTCGGCGATCTGGGCGTGGATGGCCTCGGCGGCCGCCACGGGGTCCTCGGCCTGGCGGATCGGCCGGCCGACGACGATGTGGTCGGCGCCGGCGGCGAACGCGCGCGGCACGTCGACGGTTCGCTTCTGGTCGTCGCCGACGGCACCCGCCGGGCGGATGCCGGGGCACACCAGCAGGAAGCCCGGGCCGGTCGCGGCACGCAGCGCGGCCGCCTCCCGACCCGACGCGATGACGCCGTCGAGGCCGGCATCCTGCGCATGGAGCGCACGTTCGACGACGATGTCGGCAGGTTCGGCGTCGATGCGCAGATCGCGCAGGTCGGCGCGATCCATCGACGTGAGCACGGTCACGCCGAGCAGGCGGATGCCCCCCTTTTCCTGCGCGGCCGCCCGCATCATCGCGCCGTGCTGGGCGTGGAGGGTGCAGAAGTCGACCGGGTAGCGCCGCAGGCCGCGGATCGTGGCGGCGACGGTGGCCGGCACATCATGGAATTTCAGGTCCACGAACACCCGCTTGCCGCGGCCGGCGAGGTCCTCCAGCACCCGGAAATAGTCGCCGCTGGTCAGCAGCTCCATCCCGAGCTTGTAGAAGGTGACGCTGTCGCCGAGCCGGTCGACCCACGCGCGCGCGTCGGCGGCGGTCGCGACGTCGAGCGCGAAGATCAGCCGGTCGCGGAGCGCGGTCACGGCACGGCGCCGTCGTAGTCGAGGTGGTCGAGCTTGCGCTGGCGCCGGGTCTCCGGCGGCAGGGCCCACGCGTTGTCGAACAGCGCCGGCTCCCAGCTGCCGTACGTCGGGTTGGGCAGCACGAACCAGCGTTCGCCGACCCACGGCAGGTACGGCGCGATGGCCGCGTCGCGCCCGGCCGGCGTGTTCGCGAGCACCGTCGCCATGTCGCCGATCTGGTCGCCGAACTGCATCAGCACGCGATGCGTACGGCCCACGTGCCGCCGGCGGCAGGTCTTCTCCGAGCCGTGCTGCTCGCAGCCGTCGAGATGGAAACCGAGCCCGAGGAACTGGCCGGCCTCCGCCAGCGGGAAGCCGAGCGCCCGCAGGTTGCGCAGCGTCGCGTCTTCCAGATGCACCGCGCGATTGCTGACGTAGAACACGGTGACGCCGCGCGCCGCGGCGGCCTTCGCGAATTCCAGCGCCCCCGGCACGGCCGGCGCCCGCTCCTCGCGGACCCACGCGTCCCACGTGACCTCGTCGTAGCTGCCGCCGTCGCGGACCAGCCGCGCCTGGTACGGCGAGTTGTCGAGCACCGTCTCGTCGATGTCGACGATCACCGCCGGCGGCAGCCCGGTGGCCGCGTTCGCGCGGTCTTCCGCGACCAGCGCGTCCCAGTCCGGCGAGGCGAGGGCCGCATCGAGCTTCGACGCGCCGGCCCGGAAGGTCTGCAGCGCCAGCAGCCGGTATTCCTGCGAGGTCTGCACCCATGCCACCGCGTTGAGGTTGTCGTTCGCCGCGGGACCGGCCGGCGCGGCAGCGACGGGCGCGGCGGGCGTGTCGTCGCGGTGCGCGACGGAACCGCAGCCGGCGAGTGCCAGCGCGAGTGCCAGCGGGGCGAGGCGGGCGAAGGTCATCGGCAGCTCCGGCGAAGACGGGGGCGCAGTTTACCGAGCCGCGATCACGATCCGTGTGGAACTGAACGGTCCGCGACCGGCGGTGGCCGCGGACGAGCCGTGAAACCGTCCAAGCCATGACCCCGCCCGGGCCCGGCGGCGCGATGACGCGCCGCCCCGCCGGACGGCTAGAGACTCCCCATGATCGATACCCTTCGGCCGCTCGCCGCCGCCGCCCGCCGGCGGTTCACCGCCCTGTCCACGACCGCGCGCGGCGCGGTGGTCGGCGTCGTCGTGCTGCCGGTGCTCGCGCTCGCGGCGATCGGCGGCGACGGTCCGGAAACCGCGACGGCCACCCTGTCACCGACGGCGGGGAGCGGCGACACGTTCCTCGCCGGCGCGACCGCGCTGCTTTCGCACGACCCGCAGGCGCTGCTGGACGAGCTGCGCGACGCCGGCCCCGCGGCCCCGGTCCCGATCGATCCGGCGTACACCGCGAAAGCCGTGGCGCTGATGGACGCGCTGCCGAAAGGCCCCGACGGCCAGCCGGACTGGTCGCGGGTCGACATGGAGGCGTACGTGAAGGACATCGAGGCGATCGGCCCGCCGCCGGCCGCCCCCGCCTGCGACACGACCCCCCTCTACGTGTAGGCGCTCGACCTCGCCGACGCGCACGACGTCCGCTCGTCCCGCATCGCTGCCGCGACCGCCGAGAC
>CAMPHE010000242.1 GCA_946885815.1 uncultured Arenimonas sp. | reverse complement strand
GTGATCGTCGACTGCCTCACCGACAACAAGGTGCGCACCGTCGCCGACGTGCGGCACGCGTTCAACAAGTGCGGCGGCAATCTCGGCACCGACGGCTCGGTCGCCTTCATGTTCCGCGAGCTGGGCGTGCTGAGTTTCGGCCCGGGCAGCGACGAGGACGCGATCACCGAAGCGGCGATCGAGGCCGGCGCCGACGACGTGCAGTCGTTCCCGGACGACGGCCTGATCGAGGTGCTGACCGCGCCCGAGGCGTTCGAGGCGGTGAAGGCGGCGATGGCCGCCGCGGGCCACGTACCGCTGCAGGCCGAGGTGACGATGCGCGCCGACAACGACATCAAGGTGACGGGCGACACCGCGCTGCAGGTGAAGAAGATGCTCGACATGCTCGAGGACCTCGACGACGTGCAGGACGTCTACAGCAACGCCGAGCTGGACGAAGCCGCGTACCAGTGACGCGCATCCTCGGCATCGACCCGGGCTCGCAGCGCACCGGCATCGGCCTGATCGACGTCGACGCCACCGGCCGCTGCACGTTCGTGCACTGCCAGGCGCTGAACCTGCTGGTCGATACCGACGATTTCCCGTCGCGCCTCGGCAAGCTCGTGTTCGATCTGGAGGACGTGCTGGAGCAGTGGACGCCGACGGTGGTGGCGATCGAGAGCGTGTTCATGGACAAGTCCGCGACCTCGGCGCTGAAGCTGGGCCATGCGCGCGGCGCGGCGATCGCCACGGTCGTGCGTCGCGGGCTGGCGGTGAGCGAGTACGCGCCGCGGCTGATCAAGCAGTCGCTGGTCGGCGGCGGTGCCGCCGAGAAGACGCAGGTGCAGCACATGGTGCGGTTGCTGCTGAACCTCGGCGAGGCGAAGCTGCAGGCCGACGCCGCCGACGCGCTCGCGGTCGCGCTCACCCACGCCCACATGAGCGCGACCGCCGGCCGCGCCGGCGTCGCCGCCAACCTGATGCGCAGCCGGAGGCGCCGCCGATGATCGGACGACTGAAAGGCCTGCTCGTGTACAAGGCGCCGCCGCAGCTGATGGTGGACGTCGGCGGCGTCGGCTACGAGCTGTCGGCGCCGATGAGCACGTTCTACGACCTGCCGGACGTCGGCCGCGAGGTCGTGCTGTTCACGCATTACGCGGTGAAGGAAGACGGTGTCGCGCTGTACGGGTTCCTCACCGAAGCCGAGCGGCGGCTGTTCCGCGAGGTGCAGAAGGTCACCGGCGTCGGCGCCAAGATCGCGCTGAGCGTGCTGTCGGGCGCGAGCGTCGACGATTTCGCGCGGCTCGTGCAATCCGGCGACATCACCGCGCTGACCCGCCTGCCCGGCGTCGGCAAGAAGACCGCCGAGCGCATGGTCGTCGAACTGCGCGACCGTGCCGCCGATTTCGCCGGCGGCGCCGCGGTGATCGCCGGCAAGGGCATGCCGGTTCCCGCCGACCCGATGTCGGAAGCCTCGGTCGCGCTGCAGCAGCTCGGCTACAAGCCGGCCGAAGTGCAGCGGATGCTGAAGCAGGGCGCGCCCGGCGACAGCGCCGAAGAGATCATCCGCAAGGCGCTGAAGTCGATGCTGCGCGGTTGAACGGCGGTTTGGTGCACCGGCTCTAATCCGCAGGCGTCCAATGCGCGCCTTCCACGTCTCCGGCTGGCAGCGATGGCGCATACGGACGGTTCCCATGGGCGCGAAAGCGCCGCCGCGCTGGTGACGGGCGCGATCGGCGTGGTGTTCGGTGATATCGGCACGAGCCCGCTTTACACCCTGAAGGAGGCCTTCGGGCCGCACTACGGTCTGGCGGCGTCGCCGGCGAACGTGCTCGGCGTGTTGTCGCTGATCCTCTGGTCGCTGCTGCTGGTGGTCACGGGCAAGTACGTGGCGGTGCTGATGCGCGCGGACAATCGCGGCGAGGGCGGGATCCTGGCGCTCACGGCCCTCGTCCAGCGCAGCCTGCCGGTCGCCGCGCCACTCGCGTACGCGGTCGGCATCCTCGGCATCCTCGGCACCGCGCTGTTCTTCGGCGACGGCGTGATCACGCCGGCGATCTCGGTGCTTTCCGCCGTGGAAGGCCTGGAGATCGTGGCGCCGGACCTGAAGCGATTCGTCATCCCGGTCACGCTGGCCGTGCTCGTCGTGATGTTCTCGCTGCAGAAGCGGGGAACAGAGCGGGTCGGCCGCCTGTTCGGACCGATCATGGTGCCGTGGTTCGCGACGCTGGCGGTGTGCGGCGCGGTGGCGATCGCCCGTCATCCGACCGTGCTCGCCGCCGCGAATCCAGCCTGGGCGTTCGCGTTCTTCGCGGCGCACCCGGCGACGTCATGGCTCGCGCTGGGCGCCGTCGTGCTCGCGATCACCGGCGGCGAGGCGCTGTATGCCGACATGGGGCATTTCGGTCGGTGGCCGATCCGCACCGCGTGGCTGTGCTTCGTGCTGCCGGCACTGCTGCTGAACTATTTCGGGCAGGGCGCGTTCATCCTCGCCCACCCGGCGCAGCCGGCCAGCCCGTTCTACGCGCTTGTTCCCGACTGGGCGCTGCTGCCGATGATCGGGCTCGCCACCCTCGCCACGGTGATCGCGTCGCAGGCGCTCATCACCGGCACGTTCTCGGTCGTGCGGCAGGCGATACAGCTCGGTTACCTGCCGCGGATGAAGATCGTCCACACGTCCGCGCGCACGGAGGGTCAGATCTACCTGCCATGGGTCAACCGCACGATGCTGCTGGCCGTGATCGCCGTCGTGCTCGGCTTCGGCAGTTCCAGCCATCTCGCGATCGCCTACGGCGTTTCGGTGACCGGCACGATGCTCGCCAGCACGCTGCTGCTGCTGATTCTCGCGCAGGCGCGGTGGCGGCTGAAGGGCTGGCAGGTGTGGCCGGTCGCGCTGCTGTTCCTCGGGATCGAAGTCGCGTTCTTCTCCGCCAATGCGGTCAAGTTCGTGGAGGGCGCGTGGTTTCCCATCGCGCTGGGCATCCTCGCGTTCGCGATCATGCGCACGTGGCGCCGTGGACGGGCACTGGTGCACGCGCAGGTGAACCGGGACAGCCTGCGGATCGAGCACTTCGTCGCCAGCCTGGTGAACGACCCGCCGGTGCGGGTGCCCGGCACCGCGATATTCCTGACGCCCTCCAACCAGTACATGCCGCCGGCGATGCTGCACAACCTCGCGCACAACAAGGTGCTGCACGAGCGCAACGTGCTGCTGAGCATCGAGGTCGTCGGCCTGCCGCGGATCGACGAGGTCGATCGCGTCGCGCACGTCGATCTCGGGCACGGCTTCTCCCGGCTGACGCTGCGTTTCGGCTATCTCGAAGATCCCGACGTGCCGCGCGCGCTGCTGCGCTGGAAACTTCCCGGGCCCCCGTTCGAACCCATGGAGACGACGTACTTCGCGAGCCGCGAATCGCTGTCGGCGCGGCCCGGCCAGGGCATGGCGCTGTGGCGCGACAAGCTGTTCCTTTTCATGTCGCGCAACGCGACGCCCGCGACCGAGTATTTCCGCGTGCCCGGCCATCGCCTCGTCGAGCTCGGGACGCAGGTCGCCATCTGAAGGCGAGGGACACCGCGCGTTCACGAACGCCCCGGCACTGTGCGCCCATGAAGACGATCCTGACCGCGGCGATGCTCGCCGCCTTCCTGCCGGCCCTGTCCGCGTCTGCCGCTCCGCCGGTCCCCGACGCCATCGCGGCCCTGCCTGCCGGCGCGCCGGCGCAACCCGATCCCGCGGTGCTCGCGCAGCTCGAACAGGCCACGCGCGACGGCCGTTTCG
>CAMPHE010000241.1 GCA_946885815.1 uncultured Arenimonas sp. | reverse complement strand
AGGAGGTCGCGCTGGCGCTGCGCCCGGAGAAGGTGCAGGTCGACAAGGAGGAGCCTGCGCAGCCGCACAACAAGGTACGCGGCGTCATCGAGGACATCGCGTATTTCGGCAGCCACTCCGTCTTCCACGTGCGCCTTCCCGGCGGTACGCGGCTGCTCGCCAACATGATCAACAGCCAGCGCTGGGCGAGCGAGAAGTTCACGTGGAACGACGCCGTCTGGCTCAGCTGGGACGAGAACGCGGGCGTGGTGCTCACGTCGTGAGGCGCTGGGCCGCCGCCGTCGCGAAGCGGCTGCCGGGCCCGCGCTGGCTGGTCATCGCGGTGCCGTATCTGTGGATCGTGCTGTTCTTCGCGGTGCCGTTCCTGATCGCACTGAAGATCAGCTTCGCGTCGGCCGCGATCGCGATGCCGCCGTACACCGACCTGCTGCAGTGGGACGGCGACCGGCTGGAGGTGCACGCGAACTTCGGCAACTATCTGTTCCTGCTGCGCGACAGCCTGTACGTCAAGGCGTACCTGAGCTCGCTGCAGATCGCGGTGACCGCGACGTTCCTGTGCCTGCTCATCGGCTACCCGCTGGCCTACGCGATCGCGAAGCTGCCGCCGGCGACGCGCAACGTCGCGCTGATGTTCGTGGTGCTGCCTTCGTGGACGTCGTTCCTGATCCGCATCTACGCGTGGGTCGGCATCCTGAAGAACAACGGCCTGCTCAACAACGCGCTGATGGGGCTGGGGCTGATCGACGAGCCGCTGGCGATCCTGCACACCCCGGTCGCGGTGTACATCGGCATCGTCTACGCGTACCTGCCGTTCATGGTGCTGCCGCTGTATTCCAACCTGGTCAAGCACGACCCGCAGCTGCTCGAGGCCGCCGAGGACCTGGGCGCGCCGCCGTGGAAGGCGTTCCTGCGCGTCACGCTGCCGCTTTCGAGGGCCGGAATCATCGCCGGGTGCATGCTGGTCGGCATTCCGGTGGTCGGCGAGTTCGTCATCCCGGAAATGCTCGGCGGCCCGGACACGCTGATGATCGGCCGCGTGCTCTGGCAGGAATTCTTCAACAACCGCGACTGGCCGGTGGCCTCCGCGGTGGCGATCGTGATGCTGGTGCTGCTGGTCGTGCCGATCATGGTGTTCCACCGCGCGCAGTCGCGCGAGCTGGAATCGCGACTCGCATGACCGGTGCCCGCCGCTCCGTCTTTCCGCGGCTGATGCTCGTGATCGGCTTCGTGTTCCTGTACGCGCCGATGCTCAGCCTGATCGTGTACTCGTTCAACGAATCCCGGCTGGTGACGGTCTGGTCGGGATTTTCGGTGAAGTGGTACGCCGAACTGTTCCGCGACCAGCAGATGATGGACGCGGCGTGGATCAGCCTGCAGGTGGCGTTCTGGACGGCCTGCGCGTCGGTGGTGCTGGGCACGATGGCGGCGATGGCGATGACGCGCATGCGCGATTTTCCCGGCAAGACCCTGTTCGGCGGCCTGATCACGGCGCCGCTGGTGATGCCGGAAGTGATCATCGGCCTGTCGATCCTGCTGCTGTTCGTCGCGATCGGCCCGGTGACCGGCATCGGCGAGCAGCGCGGCGCGACCACGATCTGGATCGCACACGTCACGTTCTGCATGGCGTTCGTCACGATCGTGATCTCGTCGCGGCTGTCGGAGCTCGATCGCTCGCTGGAAGAAGCCGCCATGGACCTCGGCGCGAATCGCGTCAAGGTGTTCTTCGTCATCACGCTGCCGATCATCCTGCCGGCGATACTGGCCGGGTGGCTGCTGGCGTTCACGCTGTCGCTCGACGACCTGGTGATCGCCAGCTTCGTCTCCGGGCCGTCGTCGACCACGCTGCCGATCAAGATCTTCTCGTCGGTGCGTCTCGGCGTCAGTCCGAAGGTGAACGCGCTCGCGACGCTGCTGATCGTCTCCGTCGCGCTCGCGTCGCTGGTCGGCTGGTGGATCCTGCACCGCGGCGACAAGCGCCGCGCCCGCGACCAGCAGCTGGCCAACCAGCCCCTGTAGAAGCGCCGCCAGGCGCGACCGCATCCTCCGAGGCCGACGATGTCCGAAAACCGCAGCCCCTGGACCGGCGAGGCCCATCGCCACCCGCAGACCGGCAACGCGCAGGTGGAAGCCGCCCTGGCCGCCGCCGCGGCCGCGTTTCCGGCATGGTCCGCGCTCGACCTCGATGACCGCGCCGGGTTCCTGCGCCGCGTCGCCGCGCTGCTCACGGCGCGTCGCCGCGAACTGGCGGCACTGGCCACGACGGAAATGGGCAAGCTCACCGCCGAGGCGCTGGCCGAAGTGGACAAGTCGGCGGCCGCGTGCAGCTATTACGCCGGCCAGGCGGCGACTTACCTGCGCGACGTGCCGGTCGGCACCGACGCGAAGCGCAGCTACGTCACCTACCAGCCCATCGGCTGCGTGCTGGCGATCATGCCGTGGAACTTCCCGTACTGGCAGGTGTTCCGCTTCCTCGCGCCGGGGCTGATGGCGGGCAACGTCGCGCTGCTCAAGCACGCGACGAACGTGCCGCGCTGCGCCGACGCGATCGCCGACGTGCTGCGCGAAGCCGGCGTGCCCGACGGTGTGTTCGCCGTGCTGCACATCGACAACGACCAGGCGGCGCAGGTGATCGCCGACCCGCGGGTGAAGGCGGTGACGCTCACCGGCAGCGAACGGGCAGGGCGATCGGTCGCCGCCACGGCCGGCGCGAACCTGAAGAAGTGCGTGCTGGAACTCGGCGGCAGCGATCCGTTCGTGGTGCTCGCCGACGCGGACCTCGATGCGGCGGTGAAGGTCGCGGTCGGGTCGCGCTTCGGCAACGCCGGCCAGACCTGCATCGCGGCGAAGCGCTTCGTCGTCGTCGAGACCATCGCCGACGAGTTCGTGCGGCGGTTCGTCGCCGCGAGCGGCGAACTCCGCGTCGGCGACCCGACCGAACGCGCCACGACGCTCGCGCCGATGGCACGCGCCGACCTGCGCGACACGCTGCACCGGCAGGTGCTCGACAGCGTCGCTGCCGGCGCGAAGGTGCTGCTGGGCGGCGAGCCCGGCGAGCGGGAGACGGCCTATCCGGCGACGGTGCTCGACGCGGTGGCGCCGGGGATGCCCGCGTACGAGGAGGAACTGTTCGGCCCGGTCGCGAGCATCCTGCGCGTGCGCGACGAGGAGGACGCGGTGCGCGTGGCGAACGACACCGCCTTCGGTCTAGGCGCCAGCGTCTGGACCACCGACCGCGCGCGCGGGGAGGCGATCGCGCGCCGCATCGCCGCCGGCGCCTGCTTCGTCAACGCGCTGGTGCGCAGCGACGTGCGGCTGCCGTTCGGCGGCACGAAAGCGTCGGGGTTCGGCCGCGAACTCGCCGAGCACGGCATCCACGAATTCACCAACATCAAGTCGGTCTACATCGACTGACGAAGGAGGCGCCATGCACGACTGGGCCGAAGTCCTGAACCGCGCCACGCGGGGCAACGTGCCGCCGGCGCGGCGCGTCGAGAAGAGCGAGGCCGAATGGCGCGCGCAGCTTTCTCCGGATGTCTTCCGGGTCACGCGCGAGGCCGGTACGGAGCGTCCGTTCAGTTCGGAGATGTGCGGCCTGTTCGAGCCGGGCATCTACGCCTGCGCGTGCTGCGGCACGCCGCTGTTCGACGCCGGCACCAAATTCGAATCGCATACCGGGTGGCCGTCGTTCACTCAGCCGCTGGAGGACGACGTCGTCGACTACATCGGAGACGAGTCGCATGGCATGCGTCGGATCGAGGCGCGCTGCAGCACCTGCGACGCGCATCTGGGCCATGTCTTCCCGGACGGCCCGCCGCCGACGGGGC
>CAMPHE010000240.1 GCA_946885815.1 uncultured Arenimonas sp. | reverse complement strand
TCGTCACCGTCGTGCCGCACAGCGTCGGCCCGAACTACCTCGAAACCGGGCTGAGCATGTATTCCGATTTCGGCGGCGATTTCTTCTTCAACCTGCGCGGCGGCGTGCTGCGCGCACCGGTGAACACGCTCGGCGGCGAGGTGCGCGGACTGCTGCAGGTCGGCGACGAACCGGCGCTGCTGATCGACTACTACCAGCCGATCGGCGCCGCCGGCGAATGGTTCGTGGCCGCCGCGGCCAGCGTCGAGACGCCGCGTTTCAGCGCGTACGACGCCGACGGCGAACGCGTGGCGAGCTACCGCGCGCCGAACTGGGGCGGCGAGGCGACGCTCGGCCGCGAGTTCGGCAATTTCGGCGCCGCGACCGTGACGCTGCGCCGCCGCGAAGGCCGCGCCGAACTCGAGCTCGGCGAAGCGGTGCTGCCCGAACTCGACTACGACCAGGGTGAAGTGGAACTCGCCGCGACGTGGGACCGCATCGACAGCACCTACCTGCCGCGCGCCGGCACGTATGCGGTCGCCAACGCGCTGCTGTCGGACACGACGCTCGGCGCCGACGCCGACTTCGTGCAGGGCGGCATCGACGTGATCCACGCCCGCGCGATCGGCCGGCATTCCGGCTTCGTCGGCGCGCGCTGGCACGGCTCCAGCGACGATTTCGTGCCCGCCGCGAGCCAGTTCCGCATCGGCGGCCTCACCCGTTTCGCCGGCTACCGCCCGAACGAGCGCCTCGCCGACAACTACGCGCTCGCCTACGGCGGCTACACGTACGAACTCGGCCGCTTCCTCAACCGGCCGGCGGTACTGGGCGGCACGCTCGAGTACGGCAAGACGTGGAGCGAGGGCAGCGTCTTCGACGACGGCACGCCCGAGATCCACGGCGCGCTCTACTTCGGCATCGATTCGTGGCTCGGGCCGCTGCAGCTCGGGTACGGGCTGCGCGAGGGGGGCGATGGCGTCTTCCTGCTGGAAATCGGCCGCCAGCGGTGACGCTTTCGCGTTGCCGCGGATGGAACGCGGGAGGGCGGAGCGCGCGTCTTCGAGTTGCGGGGACGGCGTGAATACGTCCATGTAGCCTCATCGCAGACATCCTTGTCTGCGATGCCCCGCAACTCGAAGACGCGCGCTCCACCGTCACGGTTTCGCCGGCGTCAACACGAAATCGAAACCGCCGGCACCTGCGCCTGGTCGGTAAAGCGGTTCGGCCTTCGGCGGCTTCAGCACGCCACGCCCTGCATCCGAACCCTCGTACTCCGCCCACCACCGCAACACCACAGGTGTCACGGGAAGTAGTAGCGGAGGTCGTGGCGGATCTGGAGGCGGCGGAAGAGCGTGGAGAAGGGCTTGGGGCGAAGGGTGCCGAGCTCGCCGGCGATGAGCGCGTCGGTGGCGGCGAGGACGCGTTCGCTGGCGTGGCCGTCGCGGGAGGGATGGATGGCGTCGGCGTAGGCGGCGAGCTCGGCCTGCAGCGCCGGTGTCGGCGCGAACGCGCGGTCGAGCATCGCCGGCAGCTGCGCGGGGTCGTCGAAGTCGAGCATGTGCGGCTTCGGCGCGCGGTTGCGGAAAGTGACGACCGGCTTGCGCTGCACGACGAACTCGGAGACGACCGAGGTGGTGTCGGCGAGCAGCACGTCGGCGGCGCGCTGTGCGGCGACCAGTTGCGTGGTGTCGATCCAGGCCGCGTTCGGGCCGGCCAGCGCGCGGTAGCGATCGGTCAGCACCGGCGGGCACTTGGGATGCAGCGTCAGCAGCCAGTAGCGGTCGCCCCGCGCGACCTGCGCGGCGATCGCGTCGAGCAGGAGCGGCGCCGCGCTCAGGCGCTCGGTGAACGTGGACGCGAACAGCACGACCTCGCGGCCGGCGGCGGGCGCGCGCAGCGCGTCGGCGGCGGTGTCGTGCGGCGCGAACAGCGGGTCGAGCTTCGGCCAGCCGGTCTCGACGACGGCGAAGTGACCGTGCTCGCGCGCGAGCGCGGCGAACGGCGCGGTCGTCGCCGGGCCCTGCGTGCAGTACAGGTCGAACAGGCCGCGCACGCGGAAGTGGCCGCGCGCGTCGCTGCGCTTCTCGACGTTGAAGCCGTGGAACAGCTGCACCTTCGCGCCGGCGACGAACGTGGGCACGTCGTTGGCGGCGCTGAACACCGCGCGGGGCTTCAGCGCGACGGCGCCGCGCGGTCGGACCGCGGGCACGTCGTCGCCGAGCGACGCGCCGGCGGCGCCGCGCACCAGCAGGGCGTGCGCGCGGTCGCCGCGCGCGCGCAGCGCGTCGGCCACCGGTCGCAGGATCGGCAGCGCGTAGCGTTCGCTCGCGTACAACAGGTAATCGGCCATGCCCGCCCTCGTCAGGCGGGCATTATCGCCCGGTCGCTCCGTCGCGCTTCAGGTGCCGTCGACGTCGGTCGGGTTGTCGGTCTCGGCGGCGGCGCCGGTGCCTTCGGTCGCTTCCACGCCCTCGTCGACATCGAGCCCGTCCGGAATGCCGCTGCCGTCAGGGATGTCGCCGTCGGCCGGACCGAGGTATTCGGGGGCCGGCGTCACCGCTTCGATCACGCCGCAGGCGATGCGGCCGCCGGCGTCGCCGCTCGGCTGGGTCGTGTAGTCGTCGGCCTTCTCGTGCACGACCACGGCCTTGCCGATGATGTCGTCGGCGCCGCCGCTGCCCAGCGTCACGTCGTCGAGCACGCGGTCGACGCGCGAATTGCCGGCCGCGTCGGCCACCTGGTTGGGCATGTCGCCGGCGTGGTGCGGGCCCGCGCCGGCGCGGTCGCCGTGCGGCGCGTCGTCGGGATTGAAATGGCCACCGGCGCTGCTGAAGTCCGGCGCGCTGCAGTCGCCGGTTTCGTGGATGTGCATCGCGTGCGTCGCGTCGGGATCGAGGCCGGTGAGGCCGCCCGTCATCCGCACGCCGCCGTCGGCGACTTCGAACATCAGCGTGCCGCCGGCCGTGCCGCCCGGCTTCGACTGCAGGTTCGCCGTCGCACTCGCGGCCAACATCGTGCCGGCGGGCGGCGCACCCGTCGCATCGTCGGCCGGCAGCGTCGCCGGGTCGTCGTCGACCGCCCCGTCCACCGTCGGGCCGACCGGTTCGGTGCTGTCGCTGCCGTCGTGACCGCAGGCGGCGAGGCCGGCCGCGAGGCCGATGAAGAGCAGGGTAGGGACCAGGCGCATGACGGACTCCGCGAAGCAGGGTGAGGCCGCAGCCTCGCGCAGGCGCGGTTAGGGCGAGGTCAACGCTTGCGCGGGCCCAGTTTGCGGGTGAGCGTGTTGCGGCCGAGGCCCAGCGCCTCCGCCGCCTGCTGGCGGTGGCCGCCGGTGTGATCGAGGGCGACGTCCAGCACCACGCGGTCGAATTCCTCGCGCAGCCGCGCGTGCGGTGATGCCTCGCCGCGCTGCAGGGCCGCGCGCGTCGCCACGGCGAGCGCGTCGCGCCAGTCCGCGGCGGTCGCGCCGCCGGTGCGCAGCGCGCCGGCGAGTTCGCGCGGGCCGATCGTCTCGCCGGGCGCGAGCGCGGCGAGCCGCCAGCACAGGTTCTGCAGCTCGCGCACATTGCCCGGCCAGTCGTGCTGCTGCAGGCGCTGCAGCGCTTCGGGATGGAAGCGCTTCGCCGGCGCGCCGAGCCGCCGCGCGGCCTGCGCCAGGAATCGCTGGGCGAGAAGCGGTACGTCGTCGCGGCGCTCGCGCAGCGCCGGCAGCGGCAGCCGCACCACGTCGAGCCGGTGCAGCAGGTCGGCGCGGAAGCTGCCGTCGCGCACTTTCGCCTCGAGATCCTGGTGCGTCGCGGCGATCACGCGCACGTCGACGCGCACCGGGTCGCGCCCGCCGACGCGGAAG
>CAMPHE010000239.1 GCA_946885815.1 uncultured Arenimonas sp. | reverse complement strand
GCATCGTCGTGGGCGTTCTGCGCACGCTTGAGCGCGTCCCCCACCTTGCCGAGGTCGTCGATGAAACCGACGAACTTGTCGTAAAGCGCCGCGCCGCGCTCGGCGATCGCCTTCGCATTGGCGTTCTGCGCTTCCGTCCGCCAGATCTGCGCGACCAGCCGCAGCGACGCCAGCAGGTTGCCGGGGCCGACGAGGATGATCTTCCTCGCGAACGCGAAGTCGTACAGGTCCGGATCTCGGCGCAGCGCCTCGAGGAAGGCCGCCTCGACCGGCACGAACATCAGCACGAGGTCGGGGCTGGTGAGCCCGTGCAGCCGGCTGTAGTCCTTCTCGCCCAGCTGTTTCACGTGGTTGCGCAGCGCCGCCGCGTGCCGGGCGAGACACGCCTCGCGTTCGTCGCCGACCAGCGGATCGCAGGCACGCTGGTAGTCCAGCAGCGCGACCTTGGCGTCGATGACGATGTGGCGGTCTTCGGGAAGCAGCAGCAGCGCATCCGGGCGATAGCGGTCGCCGGCCTCGTCGCGGAAGCTTTCCTGCGTGAGGTACTGAGCACCCTTCTCGAGACCCGCCGATTCGAGCAGGCGCTCGAGCTTGAGTTCGCCCCAGTACCCCTGCGTGCGGTTGTCGCTGGTGAGCGCGCGGGTGAGATTCCCGGCCTCGTCGCCGAGCTGGCGGTTGAGTTCGAACAGCTGCTTGAGCTCGGCCTGCAGCGTGACGCGTTCGCGGCCTTCCTTCTCGTACGTTTCGGTGACGACCTTGCGGAAATCGCCGAGCTGCTCGCGAAGCGGATTCAGCAGCTGGCCGATCTGCACCACGTTCTGTTCGCCGAAGCGTTTCGACTTGTCTTCGAGGATCTCGGCCGCGAGCGCCTGGAATTCGGTCTTCAGCCGTTCGCGGGCTTCCTCCAGATCCCGGTACCGCTGGTCGGCCGCCTGTTGCTGCTCCTGCAGCCGGGCCGCGGCGGCGGCGGCGCGTGTTTCGGCGGCCTCGCGGGCGGCGCGCGTGGTGCGCAGTTCGGCGTCGGCGGCATCCAGCCGACGCTGCAGTTCCACGCGTGTTTCGCCGAGGGCCTGGCGTTGCGTATGCAGCGCGGCGATGTCGGGTTCGAGCTCGGCGCGGCCGGCGGCGCGCGCCGCCGCCTCGGCGACGATGACCTTGCGGCGCGTGATCCACAGCGATGCGGCGCCGGCGACGGCGAGGCCGGCGAGCAGGCCGAGCAGGAAAGCGGCGAATGGGGACAAGGCGGGATCCGGTGAGGCGACTGCCGGGAGTTTAGCGGCGGGCCTGTCTCACCGGGTGCGAACCGGGCGGCTTCAGGCCTTCTTGGCCCAGGCGCTGCACCAGCCCTTCGGGGCGACGGCGAAGCCGGGGAACAGCGTGCACGCGCCGGTGGCGGCGGTGAAGAACTGGCAGTTCGCGCAGCTGCTGCCGGGCTTGAACGCGGCGTGCTTCGCCGCCGACGCGTCGGCGGTGTACGCCAGCGCCTTCGCGGTGGCATGGTCGGCCGGCAGGGGCTTGAGCGCCTGGGCCTCGGCGCGGCCGACGAACAGCGGCGAGACGAACGGGAGCGCGGCGACCGCGGCGGCCTGGACGAGGAAACGACGGCGGGACGGCTGGACGGTGTTCATGGCGATCTTCCGGAATGCGGGAGCGAGAGGGCTCCGATGGCGCGCAGTGTAGTCCCGTGACGCCCGCTGCGCCCTTGACCGGCGTCAATCGCCGTCGCTTCACGGCCATCGGCTAGACTTTCGTTCATGAACGCCCTTCCCTACGACCCCGCGCGGCTCGCCACGCGCGCCGACGAGATCGTCGCCCATACGCGCGAGCTGGCCGCGCTCGGGTGGACGCCCGCGACCAGCAGCAATTTCTCGCGGCGACTCGACGATCGCCACGCCGCGATCACCGTTTCCGGCCGCGACAAGGGCCGGCTGACGCGCGACGACATCATGGTGGTGGATTTCGAAGGCCGGCCGGTCGCGACCGACCAGCGGCCGTCGGCGGAAACGCTGCTGCACACGCAGCTGTATGCCCGTTTTCCGGAGATCGGCTGCGTGCTGCACACGCATTCGCGCACGCAGACGGTCGCGTCGCGGCTGTATGCCGCCGAAGGCCGCGTGCATCTGGAAGGCTGGGAACTGCTGAAGGCGTTCCACGGCAACGACACCCACGAGGCGGCGATCGACGTGCCGGTGCTGCCCAACACCCAGGACATGCCGTTCCTCGCCGCGCAGGTGGAGAAGCTCCTGGACACGCAGTGCCTGTGGGGCTACCTGATCGACGGCCACGGCCTGTACGCGTGGGGCCGCGACATGACCGAGGCGCGCCGGCACCTGGACGCGTTCGAATTCCTGTTCGCCTGCGAGATGGACCTGAGGAACCTGCGATGAGCCGACTGCGCATCTTCGACGACGCCGATCCGGCGACGCCGCTGTCGTCCACGACCGACCGCGATGCGATCGCGGCGGGGCTGGCGACGATCGGCGTCACGTTCGAGCAGTGGACGCCGTCGTGCGAGGTCACCCCGGGCGATCCGCCGGAGAAGGTGATGGACGCGTACCGGGCCGACATCGACCGGCTCGTCGCCGCCCGCGGGTTCAAGTCGGTCGACGTCGTCAGCATCGCGCCGGACAATCCGAACCGCGAGGCGATGCGCGCGAAGTTCCTCGACGAACATTTCCACAAGGAGGACGAAGTGCGGTTCTTCGTCGCCGGCTCCGGGCTGTTCACGCTGCACGTCGGCGAGCGGGTCTACGAAGTGCTGTGCGAGTGCGGCGACCTGATCGCGGTGCCGGACAGCACCACGCACTGGTTCGACATGGGCCCGGAACCGAGTTTCGTCGCGATCCGCTTCTTCACCGAGCCGGACGGCTGGGTCGGGCATTTCACCGGCACCGATATCGCGACGAAATTCCCGAGGTACGAGCGGTGAGAACCGTCCTCACCGACATCGAGGGCACGACCAGCAGCATCTCGTTCGTCAAGGACGTGCTGTTCCCGTATGCCCGGCGCGCGCTGCCCGGGTTCGTCGCGGCGCACGGGCGCGAGCCCGGCGTGCGGCGCTGGCTCGACGCGGTCGCGGCCGAACTCGGCGGCGCGTGCCGGGACGAGCTGATCGTCGAGACGCTGCAGGGCTGGATCGACGAGGACCGCAAGCACACCGCGCTCAAGGCGCTGCAGGGCCTGGTCTGGGCCGACGGCTACGGCCGCGCCGACTTCACCGCGCATGTGTATCCCGACACCGCGCCGGCGCTGCGCCGCTGGCACGAGGCCGGCCATCGCCTCGCCGTGTATTCGTCGGGGTCGGTGCCGGCACAGAAGCTGCTGTTCGGCCATACCGACGCCGGGGACCTGTCGCCGCTGTTCGACGCGTGGTTCGACACCGAGGTCGGCGGCAAACGCGAGGTCGACAGCTACCGGCGCATCGCCGAACGGCTGGCCGTGCCGGCGGGCGACATCGTGTTCCTCTCGGACGTGGTCGCCGAACTCGACGCCGCGCGCGCGGCCGGCCTGCGCACCGTGCTCGTCGATCGCCGCGACGACTACCCGCAGCCGCGCCTCGGGGCCGATGCCGGCGACCACCCGCGGATCGAGACGTTCGCCGCGCTCGACCCCGAGACCGCCTGACGGCGGATCCGATGTCGCGCCGCGCGTCGATCCTCGCCGGGCTCGCCCTCGCCGCCGGGCTGCTGGTCGCCCTGTTCGCCGGATCGCGCGACGACCGGGACGCGACGAGGGCATCGCCGTCGTCGGCCATCGCCGCGGGCGATGCGACGCAAGCGCGCGAGCACCTGGACCGCGCGGTCGCGGGGCTCGCGCCGCAGCGTCCCGG
>CAMPHE010000238.1 GCA_946885815.1 uncultured Arenimonas sp. | reverse complement strand
CGTGGAACTGCGCCACGATGTACAGCACGAGCGCCCAGCGGATGCCGTAGAACGCGAAGCGCTCCCAGAATTCCGTCATGAACAGCATCCACAGCGGACGCGGGTGACCCATCAGCTGGGTGTATTCAGGGATCGGACCCTGGTCGGTGACGGTGGCGCCGCTCATGCGGTCTCTCCCCTGGTGGATGGCTGGACGGGCCCGGGCGACCGCGAAACGCGTTCCGGGGCGCCGTGAGGCCCGGAAGGTTTAACCGCTGCGGCCGGGGGCGTCAATGCGCGCCGGGCGTTCACGCACCGGCGAGCGCCTTGAGCATCACGCCGACGAGGTAGGCCAGGTACGTGCCCGTCGCATATCCCACGGTACCCAGCAGCACGCCCACCGGCGCCAGCGAGGGATGGAACGCGGCCGCGACCACCGGGGCCGAGGCCGCGGCGCCGATGTTGCCCTGCGAGCCGATCGCGAAATAGAACAGCGGCACGCGCAGCAGCTTCGCGGCGAGCCACAGCACGAGCACGTGCGTGGCCATCCAGATGACGCCGAGCAGGAACAGCCACGGCCGGTCGAGCAGCGCCAGCAGGTCCATCTGCATGCCGATGCAGGCGATCAGGAAGTACAGCATCACCGCGCCGAGCTTGGACGCGCCGGCCGCCTCGAGGCGCCGGGCCCGCGTGAAACTCAGCATCAGTCCGATCGTCGTGGCGATCACCACGACCCAGACGAACGCAGAGTCGAGGCTGTAACGCGAGGCCCAGTCGAACGTCGCGCCGAACCACCGGGCGATCGGGCCGGCGAGGGCATGGGCGAGACCGACGCCGCCGAACGCGACGCCGACGATCACCATCAGGTCCGTCAGGTTCGGAATGCGCGCGTTCGCGGCCTCGAACGCCGCCATCTTCGCCTTCATCTCGTCGAGCGCGCGCGTGTCGACGCCGCGGCGCGCGTCGATGTCGGCCGAGCGCCCGGCGAGGAACAGCAGCACCGCCATCCACAGACTCGCGACCGCCACGTCCACCACCGCGAACTGGCCGAACGTGGTCGCTTCCACGCCCCAGACCTCGCGCATCGCCACCATGTTCGCACCGCCGCCGATCCAGCTGCCGGCGAGGGCCGCCATGCCGGCCCATGTGTCGCCGGCGACGGTTTCCGGATGGATCACGGACATCGCCAGGAACGCGACCGGCGCGCCGATCATCACGCCGGCCGTGCCGGCGCAGAACACCAGCAGCAGCTTCGGCCCCAGCTTCGCGATCGCCGGCAGGTCGATCGACAGCGTCAGCAGCACCAGCGCCGCCGGCAGCAGCACGTCGCGCGCGACCGGGTTGTAGAGCTTCGTCGCGTGCCCGTCGATCAGCCCGACGGTGTTGTAGATCGCCGGGATGAAGTAGCACAGCAGCAGCGCCGGCACCCACTTGAAGAAGGTCTTCAGCGCCGGCGTCGGTCCGCTCGCGGCCCAGAAGATCGCGCCGAGCGTCGCCGCGATCAGGCCCAGCAGCACGATGTCGCTGGTGATCATGTGCCGAGCACCGTGCGCACCTCGAACAGTTCCGGGAAGAACGTCAGGTCCATCGCCTGCTTCAGGAAGCCGACGCCGGAACTGCCGCCGGTGCCGCGCCGGTACCCGATGATCCGCTCGACCGCCTTCATGTGGCGGAACCGCCAGATCTGGAAGCTGACTTCGATGTCCACCAGCTGCTCGGCGACGGCGTACGCGTCCCAGTGCGCCGTCGTGTCCTCGTAGATCGTCTTGAACAGCGGGATCAGCGCGGCGTCGCGCCGGTGCGGCTGCGACCAGTCGCGTTCGACCAGGTGCGCCGGCACCGCGTAGCCGCGACGGTGCAGGTGGCGCAGGAATTCGTCGTACAGGCTGGGCGCGGCGAGCACCGCGGCCAGCTCGGCGTTGCCGGCCGGATCGTGCGCGAACACCCGGGTCATGTCGGCGTTCTTGTTCCCCAGCAGGAACTCGACGATCCGGTACTGCAGCGACTGGAACCCGGACGCCGGCCCGAGGATGTCGCGGAACTGCAGGTAATCGGCCGGCGTCAGCGTCTCGAGCACCGACCACTGCTCGTGCAGCTGTTTCTGGACCTGCTTCACGCGCGAGAGGATCTTCTGCATCGCGCCCAGCCGGTCCTGCTGCAGGCAGGCGATCGCCGCCCGCAGTTCGTGGATCACCAGCTTCAGCCAGAGCTCGGCCACCTGGTGCTGCACGATGAACAGCATCTCGTCGTGGTGCGGCGGGTCGGACAGCGGCTTCTGCGCCGACAGCAGCGTGTCGAGCTGCAGATAGCCGCCGTAGCTCAGGCGGTCGCGCAGGTCGGTGGTGATGCCCTGCTCGAGGGCGCGCCGGTTGGTGGGGTCGGTCATGAAGGAATGTCCGGTGAAACGAGGGGCGAAGTCTGTCATGCGTGCGAAGCATTTTCCGATTTAAACTGCGATCCCCGTCACGGTCCGGCAGGGGCCCCCTTCCGGGGGTGTCCGGTCCGCAGGCGGCTTTCCGACCCCCTCGAAGGTGACCTCATGCGCCATCGCACGCGCCTGCACGCCCTGCTTTGCCTCACCCTGCTGCCGCTCGCCGCGGCCCAGGCCGCGCCCGCCGACCTGCTGATCTCGGAAGTGATCGAGGGCAGCAGCAACAACAAGGCCCTGGAACTCTGGAACGGCACCGGCGCACCGGTGGATCTCGCCGCCGGCGACTACTCGCTGCAGTTCTTCTTCAACGGCAGCACGACCGCGGGGCTGACGCTCGATCTCACAGGCACCGTCGCCGACGGCGACGTCCACGTCGTCGCCCACGGCAGCGCGGCCGCGGCGATCCTCGCCGTCGCCGACCAGACGAACTCGAGCGGCTGGTTCAACGGCGACGATGCCGTCGTCCTGCGCCGCGGCACCACGGTGCTCGACGTCGTCGGCCAGGTCGGGTTCGACCCCGGTTCGCAGTGGGGCACCGGCGCGGCGTCGACCGCGGACAACACGATCCGGCGCAGGGCCAGCGTCTGCGCCGGCGACACCGACGGCACCGACGCCTTCGATCCGGCCGGCCAGTGGGACGGCTTCGCAGGCGACACCTTCGACGGCCTGGGGGCGCACGCCGCGACCTGTGGCGGCGGCCCCGTCACGACCGATCCGGTCGCCGACGGCGCCGCGAGTCCAGCCTCGCTCGCCGCCGGCGATGCGACGCTGCTGACCGTCGCGGTCGTTCCGGGCACCGGGCCCGACAGCACCGGCCTCGCCGTGCAGGCCGACCTGACACCGGTCGGGGGCGGTGCCACGCAGGCGCTGCACGACGATGGCACGCACGGCGACGCCATCGCCGGTGACCTGACGTTCTCGCTTTCGACGACGATCCCCGACGGCACCGCGCCGGGCCCCGTCGCGCTGGCGGTCACCGTCACGGACGACCAGGCGCGCAGCGCCGGCACCACCATCGGCCTGTCGATCGTCGCCCGCGCGACGATCGCCGAAATCCAGGGCGACGGCCTCGGCTCCCCGCTCGCCGTCGGTACCGAAGTCGTGACCGAAGGCGTCGTCACCGCGCTGCGCGGCAACGGCTACTTCATCCAGAGCGCGCCGGGCGAGGACGACGGCGACGCCGCGACCGCCGAAGGCGTGTTCGTGTTCACGAACGACGCGCCGCCGGCGGGCGCGGTGGTCGGTCACCGTGTCCGCGTCGCCGGGCGCGTGAGCCTGTTCTCGCGAACGCCGCACGGCTATCCGCTGACGCAGCTCGGCAGCAGCTCGCTTTCCGTGCTGTCGACCGGCGCGGCGCTGCCCGACGTCGTGGAACTCGACGCGTCCGTGCTGTCGGCGGGCGTGGGCACCGGCGCACTCGGCCGCTACCAGGG
>CAMPHE010000237.1 GCA_946885815.1 uncultured Arenimonas sp. | reverse complement strand
CGAGGGTCACGAGCAATGAGCGCAGGTCAGGGTTCCGCCGGCAACGTCATCGCCGCCATCTGCAGTCTGATCATCCCCGGCCTCGGCCAGCTGGTGCAGGGCCGGATCATTTCCGCGCTCGTCTGGTTCGTCGTCGCCTGCATCGCGTTCGCGGTGACGTGGCTGATCACGCTGAGCCTGCTGCCGTTCGGCTGGTTCATCGTGTCGATCTTCTCGTGCATCAACGCGGCGATGTACCGGCGGGGATAGCCGCGCGCTCGCGCAGCCAGGCTTCCAGTTCGTTCGCGGGCAGCGGCCGGGCGATCAGGTAGCCCTGCGCCTGGTCGCAGCCCTGCGCGCGCAGCAGCGCCAGCGTGGCGGCGTCCTCGACGCCTTCGGCGACCACCGCCATCCCGAGTGAATGCCCGAGGCTGACCACGGCCTGCGTCAGCCCGAGCATCCGCGGCGCGACGTGCATGCGCTGCACGAACGCGCGGTCGATCTTCAGGTGCCGCACCGGGAAGCGGTGCAGGTAGCCGAGGTTCGAGAAGCCGGTGCCGAAATCGTCCACCGCCAGCGTCACCGCGTTCGCGGCGAACAGGTCGAACGTGCGCCGCAGCACGTCGGTGTCGCGCATCAGCGCCGATTCGGTGAGTTCCAGCTCCAGCCGGTCGGTCGGCCAGCCGTGCGTCGCGCAGATCGCCAGCACCTCGTCGGCGAACTGCGGGTCGCGCAGCTGCACCGCCGACACGTTCACCGCGATGCGACCGAATTCCAGCCCCTGCTCGTGCCAGCGCCGCGCCTGCGCGCACGCCTCGCCGAGGACCCAGCGCCCGATCGCGACGATCTCGCCGCTGTCCTCGGCGATCGGAATGAACTCGACCGGGGAGCGCGCCGTCCCGTCCGGGCCGGTCCACCGCAGCAGCGCCTCGATGCCCGACACGGTGTCGTCGGCGAGGCAGAGGCCGGGCTGGTACACGAGGCTCAGCTCACCCCCCGCCAGCGCCTGCCGCAACTCCTGCTCCAGCTTCACGCGCCGCTGCACCTTGCGGAAGAAGCTGTCGTCGTAGAACTCGAACGTGTTGCGGCCGGCGTCCTTCGCCGCATACATCGCCGTGTCGGCGGCGCGCAGCAGCGCTTCGAGGTCGGCATTGCCCGGTCCGTGCAGCGCGATGCCGATGCTGCAGCCGATCTTCGCGTCGCCGTGCGCCAGCGTCACCGGTTCGGCGATCGCGGCGATGATCTTGCGCGCCACCACCGCCGCGTCTTCGGGGCGCTCGACGTCGCGCAGCAGCACGAGGAACTCGTCGCCGCCGAGGCGTCCGACCAGGTCGCTGCCGCGCACGCACGCGCGCAGCCGTCCGGCGATCGCCTGCAGCAACCGGTCGCCGGCCTCGTGGCCCTGCGTGTCGTTCACGTCCTTGAAGCGGTCGAGGTCGAGGAACAGCAGCGCGATCGGCGGCTCGCCGTGGCGGATCTGCGCGATCGCGTCCTCGGCGCGCCGCCGGAACAGGAAGCGGTTCGGCAGCCCGGTGAGCGTGTCGAAATGCGCGAGCTGCTCGATGCGCTCGTTGGCTTCGAATTCCTCGGTGATGTCCTGCACGAGTCCGGTGACGCGATACACGCCTTCGGCGCCGCGCTCGATCGTGCCGGTGACGCGCAGGCGCCGCGCGCGCCCGTCAGGCGGCGCCAGCGACACCTCGAACGCCGTGTCGTCGACGCGCCGCTCCACCAGCAGGCGCAGGTGGTCGAGGATCCGCGCGCGCGACGGTTCGTCGTACAGCGCCAGCACGTCCTGGAGCTGCAGCGGCGTCCCGGGCTCGAGGCCGTGGATGCGATGGCTTTCGTCGGTGAAGTGGACTTCGCCGCTCGACAGCAGCTCGAAGCCGCCGATGCGGCCCATCGCCGCGATGCGGTTCAGCAGGTCGTTGCGCCAGCGCGACGTCGCCTCGGCCTGCCGCTGCTCGGTGACGTCGTGCACCACGCCCACCAGGCGCGTCGTGCCGTCGGCGGTGCCCGACAGCAGCTCGCCGGTCACCTCGACCTCGCGCGGCTCGCCGTCCGGGCGCACCAGCGTCATCGGCAGCGAATAGCGCGTGCCGTCGGCCAGCGCGCGGCGGACGCATCGCTCCAGCGCCTGCATCGACGCGGGCGTGAACAGCGCCCGCTGCTCGGCGAACGTCGGCGCCGGCAGTGACGGCTCGCGCCCGGCGATGCGGTAGAGCTCGGCCGACCACCACACCGTGTCGCTCACCGGGTCCCACGCCCAGCTGCCGATGCGGCCGATGCGCTGGGCTTCCTGCAGCAGCACGTCGTGCTCGCGCAGCTGGGTCTCGATGCGCTTGTACGGGCTGATGTCGGTGTGCGTGCCGATCACGCGCGCCGGCCGGCCGTCGGGCCGCCACGCCACGACGCGGCCGCGGTCGAGGATCCAGCGCCATTCGCCGGCGGCGTCGCGCACGCGGTACTCGGTCTGGTACTGCGGCCGGCGGCCGGTGAGGTGGTCCTGCAGCGCCTCCGCGACGCGCGCCCGGTCGTCGGGATGCACCAGCGCGCGCCAGTCGTCGAGCTCCTCGCCGACATGCTGGCGCGGGTAACCGAGCATCGTGAAGCAGCGGCTGGAGCGATAGACGCGGCCGCTTTCGGCGCTCCAGTCCCACAGCCCGTCCTGCGCGCTCTCCAGCGCGAACCGCCAGCGCGCGCGGTCCGGCGGTTCGACCAGGTCCGGGGCCTCGCTGGTATCGGACACGCTGCAGGTGAAGCCGATCACCGCGCCGTCGGCGTCGACGATGGCCAGCAGCCGGCAGTCGAGCGGCCGGCCGTCGCCGGTCACGTGGCGGTGGTGGATCGTGCGCCCCGGGCTTTCACGCAGCTGCGCCATCGCCGCCTCGAGCGTCGGGCGCAGCTCCGCCGTCAGCGCCGGCGTGAAAAGGCTCCCCCGTGCGCGCTCGTTGCCGGCCAGTACCCGCCCCTGCGCATCCATCACCAGCCGCGCCCGACGCGACGGGTGCTGCAGCAGGCTGGCAGCGGCGGCGATCTCCATGGATTCTCGCTCGGGAACCGACGGCGGCAGGCTATCGGCCGCCGCGTCGACCCCGGATGATCACCCCGGGCTTGGCTCCGGCCCGCGCGTCGATGGCATAATGCCCGGCCGCGCGCCTGTAGCTCAGCCGGATAGAGTAGTGGCTTCCGAAGCCATTGGTCGGGGGTTCGAATCCCTCCAGGCGCGCCAATCTTTCCGGATCACGGCCCAGCGCCGCTGTCCGTGAAGCCTGCCACCGGGCGTTCGTGACGGACATCGCCCCCGTGGAGCCGCCCCGTGCAGAAGCATTCCGTCGTACCTTCCGTCGCCGTTCTCGCCTTCGCGATTGCCGTCGCGTCACCGTCCCCGGTTCACGCCGCCGCGGCCTACGACAACTGCACCGGCTTCGTCGACACGCTGCCGGCCGTGCTGACGACCCAGGGCACGTGGTGCCTGCGGGGCGACCTCGTGACCTCCATGGCGTCGGGCAGCGCGATCACGATCGGCACCAGCAACGTCACGCTCGACTGCAACGGATTCAAGCTCGGGGGACTCGCCGCCGGCGCGACGTCCACCGCGCGCGGCGTGAATGCCGAGAACCGGATGAATCTCACCGTCCGGGACTGCGGGATCCGCGGTTTCTACCGCGGCATCAACATCGGCGGCGGCGGCGGGCATCTCGTCGAGGACAACCGGCTCGACTTCAATCTGTACGTGGGCATCCGCGTCACCGGCCAGAACAACCTCGTCCGCGGGAATCGCGTTTTCGAGACCGGCGGTTATCCGTTCGCCGAGTCCGCGCATTCGATCCTCGCGATCTTCGTCGAGGCCGACGTCGTCGACAACATCGTC
>CAMPHE010000236.1 GCA_946885815.1 uncultured Arenimonas sp. | reverse complement strand
CCGCGGAAGCGAGACGGTCACCGGCGACAGGTCGAGGCGGTTGGCCTCCACCTTCGAGAAGTCGAGGATGTCGCCGATGATCCGCAGCAGCGCGTCGGCCGACTGGCGGATCACGTCGACGGTGCGGCGCTGGTCGGCGTCGAGGTCGCCGTGCGCGAGCACCTCCAGCATGCCGGTCACGCCGATCATCGGCGTGCGGATCTCGTGGCTCATCGCCGCGACGAAGCTCGATTTCGCCTCGCTCGCCGCGCGCGCCTGCTCCTCGCTCGCCCGCAGTCGCTGTTCCAGCTGCTTGATCTGCGTGAGGTCGGTGCCGACGCCGAGGAAGCCGACGGTACGACCGCTGCCGTCCCGCATCGCCGACGTGGCCAGCAGCACCGGTACGCGGCTGCCGTCCTTGCGCCGGATCGTCCATTCCAGCGGCGGCGTCCCCTGCTCGATCAGCACCGTCATCATCGACGCATCCGCCGGCACCGGCCGCCCGAGGGTGTCGGACAGCCGCGCGGCGACCGCCGCCACCTCGTCCGGCAGCAGCAGCCGGTCGATGCCGCGCCGGCCGATCATCTCCTCGGCGCGATGACCGGTGAGCCGTTCGGCGTACGGGTTGAAACTGGTGATGCGCGCATCGAGGTCGAACGACATGATCGCCACGCGCGCGGCGGCGAACAGCGAGCGCTGGAACACCTCGCGCTCCTGCAGCGCCACGCGCACCGCCTCGGTGCGCACCAGCTGTTCGTTGAGTTCGGCCTCGGAGCGGCGCACGTCGTCGCGCATGCCGAGAAAGGTGTCCATCACCTCGCCCAGTTCGCCGGTCGGGCGGTAGCGCGGCACCGCGCGGTAGTCGTGGCGGCTGATCTGCCGCGCCAGCGACGTCAGGCTCTCCACGCCCTTGTAGATGTTCCGCAGCAGCTTCTGGCCGACCAGCATCACGATCACCACGGTCATCAGGCTCAGCCCCGTCCGCACCCACGACGCGCTCTGCCCGGCCTGTTCCTGCGTGCGCACGCGACGCTCGGCCTCGATCATCTCCAGGTCGCTCAGGTGCTTCATGCGGCTGGTCACCGGATCGATCGCCGGGTACAGCGCGGTGTCGGCGAATCGCGCCAGCGCGACGATGTCTTCGTCGACGAGGATCCCGCGCAGCGTCTGCGCCGCGGTGTCGGCGTGCACCCGCACCTGCGCGGTCTGCGCGAACAGCCGCTGCTGTTCGGCCGTGCGCGGCATCGATTCGAGCGCGGCCCAGTGCTCGCGGATGCGCATCCGCGCGTTGTCGACGATCAGCACGCCCTCGCTCCAGCTGATCAGGTCGTTGCGGACGCGGAAGGTCGTGTCGACGATGTCCAGCCCGTAGGCGTCGGACACCGCCTTGATCCGCCGCAGGCCGGCGAGCGACTGGTCCTTGAGTTCGGCGAGCGCGGCCTGGTTGTCGCGGCGCTCGATCTCGTCGAGCGTGAGCACGGCGGCACCGGTGAGCAGCAGCAGGCCGAACAGGCCGAGCAGCTGCAGGCGGATGCCGAAACGGCGACGTCCGGCCCGCACCATGCCGTCAGGGATGGGTCTGGCGCCAGCGCTGGATCGACGCCGGCAGCTGGTCGCCCGGCACCGGCGCCGAGATCAGGAAACCCTGCGCGAAATCGCACCCGAGCTGCGCCAGCAGCTGCCATTCCTCGTCGGTCTCGACGCCTTCGGCGACCACCTTGAGCCCGAGCTTGCGCGCGAGGTCGATGCTGGTCTCGATCATCGCGCGCTTGCGCGGCTGCGTCGGCGCGCCGGACACGAAGCCGCGGTCGACCTTCAGCTCGCTGAAGGGGATCTGCGACAGCTGCGTCAGCGACGAATAGCCGGTGCCGAAGTCGTCGACGCTCAGCCCGAAGCCCTTCAGCCGCAGCCGCGCCAGCATGCCGAGGCCGCGCGCGGTGTCGCTCATCACCGAGCTCTCGGTGATCTCCAGCACCACGTGGTCGGGCGACATGCCGTGCGAGCGCAGCACCTGTTCGTAGGCATCGGCCACTTCCGGGCCGGTGAGGTTGTGCGCCGACACGTTCACCGAGACCTTCAGTTCCAGCCCGCGCGCCATCCAGCGCTTCCACCACGCGCACGACTGCACGAGCATCAGCGAGGTCAGCTCGTCGATCATCCCGGCCGCTTCCATCAGCGGCACGAACTGCGCGGGCGGCACCATGCGGCCGTCCGGCAGGCGCCAGCGCGCGAGCGCCTCGACGCCCACCGCCTTGCCGTTGCCGAATTCCACCTGCGGCTGGAAGAACGGCACGATCTCGCCGCGCGCCAGCGCCTCGCGCGCCTGGTCGCGGGTGATCTCGATCTCGGCATCGGCACCGGCACCGGCAGCGTCGAGTTCGTACAGCGACAGCACGCTGGACAGCTTGCCGGGCGTCAGCGGCTTCTCGACGCAGCCGAGCACGCGCAGCCCCGAGGCCTTCGCCATCACCTGCACCGTGTGCAGCAGCGCCGGTTCCATCGCGCTGACGACGGCGATCGATCGCGCCAGGCGCTCCTGCGCGATGATTCCGATGAATTCGACGCCGTCCATGCCGGGCATGTCGAGATCGACGAGGACGACGTCCGGCTCCGCGGGCAGTTCGCGCAACAGCTCCAGCGCCTGGAAGCCGTCGGCCGCCTCGTGCAGCGCGGTCAGGCCGAGGTCGGCGAGCAGGCGCAGGCCCAGCCGGCGCTGGAAGCCGTGGTCTTCGACCAGCAGCACGCTTAGACCCGTCAGGCTCATCCCCTTCCCCGAGTGCCCGACCGCGTGGGCAGCCCGACTTTACCCGGCGGCCACGGGCGGCGGTAGCGGTCTCGACGCGGGATTCACGCGCCGCAGCCGCGACGCCCCCGAGACTGCCCTCGACCGTCACCAGGACACCGCATCGCATGAATCATCCACGGGCTTCCGGCGAAGCCGTTCCTCCGGTGTTCTGGGGCGAGCTGGCGCCCTGCGACCACGTCGTCCAGTTCTACGGCGACGAAGAGGGGTTTCTCGATGCGCTGCAGGCCTACGTCGCCGAAGGCATCGCATCGGGGGAGGCCGTGGTGCTCGTGGTGACGCCCGGCCACCTCGCGGCGCTCGAGGCCCGGCTCGGCGACGCCGGCGTGGACCTCGAACTGGCGCGACGGCGCGGGTTCTACACGGCGCTGGACGCGCAGCACACGCTCGACCGGTTCATGGTCGACGGCTGGCCGGACGACGACGCGTTCGCCGAGGTCGTCGACGCGATCCTGGAGGCGCCGCGGGCCGCCGGCCTGAAGGTGCGCGCCTTCGGCGAAATGGTGGCGATGCTGTGGTCGGCCGGGCATTGCGGCGCCACCGTGCGGCTCGAATACCTGTGGCAGACGCGGTGCCGGAAGGAGGACTTCGCGCTGTTCTGCGCCTATCCGAAGAGCGGTTTCACCGGCGATCCGACGACCTCGCTGCTGGCCATCCGCGCGGCCCATTCCCGGGTGCTTCCCGGCTGAACCGCGCGGGCGGCCGCTATAATCCCGGGTCTTTTGCTCCGCCCCGGAACCGCCATGGCCGCCGTCCCCGCTCCGCCCGCCCCGTCGCTCGACCGCGGCTACGACCTCGAATCCAAGTACACCCGCGAACAGGGCCGCATCTACCTGTCCGGCGTGCAGGCGCTGGTGCGCCTGCCGCTGATGCAGCAGATGCGCGACCGCGCCGCCGGCCTCGACACCGCCGGCTTCATTTCCGGCTATCGCGGCTCGCCGCTGGGCGGCTTCGACCTGGAGCTCTGGCGCGCGCGCAAGCACCTGCAGGCCAGCGGCATCGAGTTCACCCCGGGCCTGAACGAAGACCTCGGCGCGACGATGGTCTGGGGCACGCAGCAGACCAATCTGTTCCCGGGCG
>CAMPHE010000235.1 GCA_946885815.1 uncultured Arenimonas sp. | reverse complement strand
TCGCGGATCGCCTGCGTCATCGACGCGATCGCGGCCGACAGCGCGCCCAGTTCGTCGCCGCGCGCCGGCAGCGGCGGCGTCGCCGCGTAGTCGCCGGCCTCGATGCGCCGCGCCGAGGCCGCCAGCGCCTCGACCGGCCGCGACACCTGCCGCGCGATCAGGAACGCGCCCGCGAGGCCGACGCCGAGCCCGAGCAGCAGCAGCCCGGCCCACGCGGCGCCGACGGAACGGTACGGCTGCAGCGCATCGTCGACCGAGTAGCCGAACACCGCGGCGACCGGCGGGCTCGTTTCCGACCGCGCGAGCCACACGCCCTGCGCGAGGTATTCGCGGCCGTCGACGTGCACGAGGCGCGGTTCCGTCGGCAGTGCCGCCTCGCCGCCGCCCAGCGCCGCCGCCAGCGCGACCGGCTCGTCGCCGTCGGCGAGCACGCGCCAGCCGCCGGCCTCCGGCGTCGCGAGTTCGATCGTCTTCGGCAGCACCGACTGCGCCTGCAGCTGCGACAGCAGCGCCGCGTCGATCGGCACCGCTGCCGCGACCAGGCCGATCACGTCCGGCGCCAGCACCGGCACGACGACCATCCAGTGCGACCGTCCCTGCCATTCGACCACCGCCGCGGTCGGGCCGACCATCCCGCGTTCGATGAGATCGGTGTAGGGAAACGCATCGCCCGCGGCGACTCCGTGCGAATCGCCGGTCACACGCCCGTCGATGTCGACGACCATCAGCCGTTCCGCGCCGACCCGCTGCGCGTGGTTGTTCAGCGCCGAGCGCAGCGTCTCCTCGTCGCGCTGCGCGATCGCCGAGCGCAGCGCGAAATCCAGCGCCAGCACCTGCACGCTCGACGCGACGCGGTCGGACGTTTCCTCGAGCTGCCGCCCGAACGCCACCGACGACACGCCGAGCTGGCGCTTGCCCTCGTCGATCAGCTCGCGCCGGCTCACCTGGTAGACGAGCACCGCGGTCAGCACCTGCACCGTCACCAGCGCAGCGACGAAGAACGAAGCGAGGCGGAAACGGAAACCCATGGATACGGGCCGGCGTCAGTACTTCAGCGTCTCGCGATCGTGCACGTGGCGCGGGTCCGGCCGCAGCGCCAGCGTGGCGTGCAGCACCCCCGGCGCGCCCGGCTTCGGCGGCACGACCGTGTGCTCGACCGTCTGTTCCGGCGCGCGCGACCGCGGCTGCCAGATGCGCACCGTCCACGGGCCTTCCGGAATGTCGTCGAACTGCACATGCCCGTCGGCGCCGGTGCGCACCGCGTACGGCGCATCGGTGACGTAGAGGTACGTGACCATCGAGTCGTGGATGTTGCAGCCCACCGCGACCACGCCCGGCGCATCGAGCGTCATCGGCGCGGTGCGGTCGCCGGGCGCGACCACCGTCTCGAACGACCGCAGCGGCGAGAACGAGTACACATGGTGGTTCGTGCGGTCGCTGTTGTTGAACACCACCGCGTCGCCGGGGCGGAACACCTCGACGTACGGCGCGAAGCGCAGCGCCGTCTGGTCGATCGTCTTCGTCTGCGGCGCATCGGGCACAGCGCCGGTGCCGGGGCCCGGGTCGGGATCGGGCGCCGCGTCGGCGCGCGGCAGCACCGTGATCACCGCATCGGGCACCGGCGCGCCGGCCTGGTCGACGAGGATGACGTGGAGCTCGCCGGCGGTGGCGCCGCCGGCCGCGAGCAGAGCGAGTGCAGCGAGTGCGTGGCGCATCCGGCGGTCCCCTTTCCCCGAGATGCCGGCAGTATCCGCCAGATGGCGGGCTCAGTTGTCGAGGCCGGGCACCTGGCCGGGTTCGTCGACGTGGATCGCGTGCTCGCCGGCGGGTGTCAGCCGACCATCGGGTGCGAGCATGCCCTTGGCCGCCAGCGCCCGGCACATCGCGCCCGGCACCGTGGATTCGTCGCCGCGGGCGAGGGCCCGCAACGCGGCCAGTTCGCCGGTTTCGAGGACGCTGGGCTGGTCGCTGGTGGTCATGGCGGGGCTCCGTGCGCGGGGGAGTGCGACTGTGCGCCGGGATGCGCGAAGCGGGTGTGTTGAGGGAGTGCGGCGCACGCGTGCTACCTGCGCAGATCGAATGCGGTCTCCGCGACGGCGCGGCCGTTGATCTGGAGTTCGATGCGGTGGGTACCGGGGTAGTAGCGGCGGGTCGTGATCGGGCGGAACTGCAGCGTTTTCGACAGCGCGAGCGTGCCTCCCGCCGGCAGCGTGCGCTGCCAGCCCTTGAACACTTTCGGAGACGTGCCGCCATCGGCCTTCGTGTGGTGCACGACCAGGTCGATCGCGAGCGTCTGCGGGCGGCGGGCGGTGGAGGCCAGCGTCGCGTGCACCGTCACCGACTCGCCGATCGCGATGCGCCTGGGCGCGATGCGCAGCGCCGCGTCACCGCGGAACGCGCCGCCGACGCCCCATGCCTCCAGCACGCGCGGATCGCCGCGCTTGATCAGCGTGCGGCTGGCGTGTTTCAGCAGCGCGCGGCGTTCGGCGGATGCGCTCGGCAGGTGGTCCGCCAGCCAGTCGGCGACGACTGCCGGGTGGTCCTTCGCGATGTCGTTCAGGTGGTTGGCGACGCTGCGGCGCACGTAGGCGCTCGGGTCGTCCTGCAGCGCGCGCAGCAGCGGCAGTGTCGGCGACGGGTCGGCGATCAGCGGCTTCAGCTGCAGCCCCCACGGCAGCCGCGGCCGGCTGCCTTCGCTGACGAGGCGGCGCACGTGCGCGCTCGGGTCGGTGGACCAGCGCTGCAGCGTCGCGAACACGAGCTCGGGGTGGGCGAGCAGCACCGGCCGGATCGCGAACTCGGCGGTGAAACGCTGCGTGAGCGCGTGCAGCGCCCGCAGTGCGCGGGTGGCGTGCGCCGCGTCGGCGACGCCGCGCCGCGCGATGAACTCGCCGAGCGGCCAGCCGATCCAGCCGGAAAGGCCGGGGCCGCCGGGGCGCGGCAAGGCGTCCGTGTCCGGCGACGTGTCGTCGGCCGCCGTCATCGGTGCGAGCGACGCCTCGATCATCGCCGCGGCTTCGGCGAAATCGGCGGGCAGCGTGGCCTCGAGCGCGCCGGCGACCTGCATCGCGCGGGCCTTGAGTTCGAGCGTGTCGAGGCCGTGGAGGGCGAGGCGTTCGAAGCGCGCGCGGTCGAAGGCGCGACAGGTGCGCTTCAACGCGTCGCCCGCGCCGCGCACGGTGGTCCCGGAGATCAGGTGTTTGAGGGCGTCGGCCATGGGGTCAGTCTGGGGGCGAATCGCGCTCCTGCGCACCCGCCCTCACCATATGCGCCAGCAGCGCGACGAGGCTCCGCACATCCGTGTGGTTGTGTTCGAGCACCCGCCGCAGATCGCGTGCGTCGCCGCCCTGCAGGTAGTCGCGCCATGCACGCGGGGCTTCGCTGCCGGGCAGGTCGTCTTCGCGCAGCACCTGCAGCACGCGGCGTTCGATCGTCGCGAGCCGGCAGTTCTCGTACACCCCGCGCCAGCGGCGACGTGCGGGGTGCAGCAGGTCGAGGTGGGCGAGCGGGGTGATCGCGCAGGGCAGGCGGGCGAGGCGGTAGCGCGTCTTCAGCAGCGGGCCGTCGTAGCTGCGGCCGTTGTAGCTCAGCAGCACCGTGCGGGCGTGCAGCCAGCCGGCGAAGGTGCGCAGCATCGCGGTCTCGGCGGCCATCGTGGTGGTGAGCAGCTGGCGCACGCGGAGGCGGCCGGTGTCCGTCAGGTCCGCCGCACCGATCATGAAGGCGCGCGTGCCGGTGCCGCCGGCGAGGCCGGTGGTTTCGGTGTCGAACGCCAGCACGTGCCGCGCTTCCACCTCCGCGAAATCCTTCGCGAACGAGCAGTCGAGCACCGGCGCGAGGGCGGGCGCGTCGTGCACGGACTCGAGAT
>CAMPHE010000234.1 GCA_946885815.1 uncultured Arenimonas sp. | reverse complement strand
GCCGACGGCACGCTGCCGCTGGACGCGCTGGCCGCCGCGATCAAACCCGCCGGCGACCCGCATTTCGCGCGCACGCGCCTGCTCGCGCTCGAGAACACGTGGCATGGCCGGCCGCTGCCGCTGCCCTATCTCGCCGACGCCGGTGCGTTCGCGCGCGCGCACGGCCTCGCCTACCACCTCGACGGCGCGCGGCTGTTCAACGCCGCGATCGCAGGCGGCGTACCGGCGCGGGAGATCGCGCGACATTTCGACAGCGTGTCGGTCTGCCTGAGCAAGGGCCTCGGCGCGCCGGTCGGTTCGGTGCTGCTCGGCAGCGACGAGGTGATCGGCAGGGCGCGCCGCTGGCGCAAGGTGCTCGGCGGCGGCTGGCGGCAGGCGGGCATCCTCGCGGCGATGGGCCTGCATGCGCTCGACCACCATGTCGAGCGCCTCGCCGACGACCACCGGCGTGCCGCCGCGCTCGCGGCCGCGCTGCGCGCGATTCCCGGCCTCGTCGTCGACGGCGCGCATACCAACCTCGTTTTCGTCACGGTGCCGGAGGGTCTGCAGGGCGCGCTGGCGGACCACCTGCGCGCGCATGGCGTGCTGGTCGCGGCGGGACGCGGGCCGCGCCTGCGGCTCGCGACGCATCTCGATGTCGACGATGCGGGCATCGCGCGCACGCTGGACGCGATCGGCGGATTCTTCAGGCAGCATCGCCTCTGACTCCGCGCGACCGGCGTTTCACGTCGCCGGCCGCTGCTCCGCCTTCGGCTCGACGACCTCGTGCCCGGGCTCGGCCTTGCCGGACACCTGCGCGCCGGCATCCGGCCGCAGCTTGCCGAAGAACACCAGTGACGGCGCCGACAGCAGCGCGACGATCGCGAACGCGCCGCCGAACGCCAGCGCATGCGTCTGCGGCACGCCGGCCATCGCCCCCGCGGCGAGCAGCGCGTAGCCGCCGATCGCGACACCGAGCGCGAGCGAGAACTGCTGCATCATTCCGGCCAGGCTGCTGGCGTGGCCCATCCGCGGCGATTCGATGTCGGCATACGCGATCGCGTTGAGACTGGTGAACTGCAGCGAGCGGAAAAAGCCGGTGACCAGCAGCACGGCGAAGATCACCGCCGCCGGCGTCGCCGCGCGGAACAGTCCGAACGCGGCGAGCATCACCAGCGCCAGCGCGCCGTTCCACAGCAGCACGTCGCGGAAGCCGAAGCGACGCAGCACGCGCGACGCGATCGTCTTCATGAACCTCGCGCCGGCGGCACTGGCGAACGTGAGCAGGCCCGAGGCGAGCGGCGTCATGCCGAATCCGAGCTGCAGCATCATCGGCAGCAGGAACGGCGTCGCGCCGACGCCGATGCGGAACACCGAGCCGCCGACGACGCCGGCGCGGAACGTCGGGCAGCGGAACAGGGACAGGTCGATCAGCGGATGCGGGTGCCGGTGCGCGTGCAGCCAGTAGCCCCCCAGCGCGAGCAGGCCGGCGACCAGCGTGCCGGCGGCGACCGATGTCGACAGCAGGTGTCGCCCGAGCGTCGAGAACCCGAACAGCGCCAGCGCGAGGCCGCCGCCCGACAGCAGGAAACCGCGCCAGTCCAGCGGCTGCACCGGCGCGCGCAGGTCGGGCACGTGGCGCCAGCCGAGCCACATGCCGAGCAGCGCGATCGGGATGTTGATCAGGAAGATCCAGCGCCAGTCGGAATAGGTGGCGATCGCGCCGCCGACCGGCGGGCCGATGATCGGGGCGACCAGCGCGGGAATCGTCAGCCAGCTCAGGGCCGCGACGAGTTCGGCCTTGGGCACCGTGCGCAGCAGCACGAGCCGCCCGACCGGCACCATGAGCGCGCCGCCACTGCCCTGCAGGAAGCGCGCGGCGACGATCTGCGCGAGCGAGCCGCTGGCCGCGCACGCGATCGAGCCGAGCAGGAACACGCCGATCGCCAGCACGAACGTGCGCTTCGCGCCGAAGCGGTCGGCGACCCAGCCGCTCACGGGAATGAACACCGCCAGCGCGATCAGGTACGCGGTGAGCGCGAGCTTGAGCGCCAGCGGCTCGGTATCGAGGTCGGCCGCCATCGCCGGGAGCGCGGTGGCGATCGCCGTCGAATCGAGGTTCTCGATGAACAGCGCGGTGGCGATGATCAGGGAGAGGCGGCGCAGTTCGGTCATCGCATCAGACGACCAGGCCGTAGCTGCGCAGCAGCGCCTCCGGCTCCGGTTCGCGGCCGCGGAACGCGACGAAACTCTCCAGCGCCGGTCGCGAGCCGCCGACCGCGAGGATCTCCCGGCGATAGCGTGCGCCGGTCGCCGCGTCGAACACGCCGGCTTCCTCGAAGGCCGCGAACGCGTCGGCGCTCAGCACCTCCGCCCACAGGTAGCTGTAATAGCCCGCGCTGTAGCCGCCGCTGAAGATGTGCGTGAACGCGTGCGGTCCGCGGTGCCAGTCCGGCGGGCGCACGACGGCGACCTCGTCGCGCACTTCGGCCAGCGTCTCGAGCACCCGCGCGCCGATGGCCGGGTCGTACTCGAGATGCAGCCGGAAATCGAACAGCGCGAACTCCAGTTGCCGCATCAGGAACAGGCCGGCGTGGAAATGCCGCGCCGCCACCATCTTGTCGTAGAGGGCGTCGGGCAACGGCTCGCCGGTCTTCCAGTGCTTCGCGAACAGGTCGAGCGCCTCGCGCCGCCACGCGAAGTTCTCCATGAACTGGCTCGGCAGCTCGACCGCGTCCCATTCGACGCCGCTGATGCCGCCGACGCTCGGCCAGTCGACTTCGGTCAGCAGGTGGTGCAGCCCGTGGCCGAATTCGTGGAACAGCGTCACCACGTCGTCGTGGGTCAGCAGCGCCGGCTCGCCGCCGTGCGGCGGCGGGAAATTGCAGGTCAGGTAGGCGACCGGCGCGAACAGCGATTCGCCGTCGCTCAGCCGCGAACGGCACACGTCCATCCACGCGCCGCCGCGCTTGCCGGCGCGCGCGTAATGGTCCAGGTAGACGCCGGCGCGCACGCTGCCGTCGGGGTCGACCACGTCGAAGAAATGCACGTCCGGATGCCACGTCGGCACGTCGCCGCGCTCGACCAGCCGGATGCCGAACACGCGCTGCGCGACGGTGAACAGCCCGTCCATCACCGCCGGCAGCGGGAAGTAGGGCTTCAGGTCTTCCTCGCTGAAATCGAAGCGTTTCTCGCGCAGCTTTTCCGACGCGTAGGCGACGTCCCACGGCTGCAGGTCGTCGATGCGGAACTCGGCTTGCGCGAACGCGCGCAGTTCCTCGAATTCGCGCTCGGCGACCGGCTTCGCCTTCGCTGCCAGTTCGCGGAGGAAACGCAGTACGCGCTCCGGCGTGCCGGCCATCTTGTCGGCGAGCGACACGTGCGCCGCCGATTCGAAGTCGAGCAGGCGCGCCGATTCGTGGCGCAGCGCCATGATCGCTTCGATGCGCGCGGAGTTGTCGAACGCGCCGGCCTGCGGCCCCTGGTCGGACGCGCGCGTGTTGTAGGCGTGGTAGATCTCGCGGCGCAGCTCGCGGTCGTCGGCGAACGTCAGGATCGCCTGCACGACCGGGCCCTTCAGTGTCGCGAGGTGGCCTTCGACGCCTTTTTCCTGCGCCATCGCGCGCAGCATCGTGCGCGCGCTGACCGGCAGGCCGGCCAGCTCGTCGTCGGCGAGCGGCCGCGTCCAGGCGTCGGTCGCGTCGAGCACGGCCTCCTCGAACCCGGTCTCGAGCTTCGTCAGCTCGTTCTGGATTTCCTTGAAGCGGCTGCGGTCGGGCTCCTCCAGCGCGACGCCCGACAGCCGGAAGCCGCGCAGGCTGTCTTCGACGAGCGTCCGCCGCGCGAGATCGAGTGCCGCGAAGCCGGGCGATTCGCGCAGCTGCTTCACCGCGGCG
>CAMPHE010000233.1 GCA_946885815.1 uncultured Arenimonas sp. | reverse complement strand
CCGGGAAATGCAGCACGCCGCCGGAATTGGCGAGGTGGCGCAGCGGCATCGGCGCGCCGATCCGCTCGAAATGCGCGCAGGCGGCGAGGAAGCGTTCCAGCTGCCGCGCGGTCGCCGGCGATGCCGGATCGTCGGCGCTGGCGAGATGCGAATACACGCCGCGGATCTCGCACCAGCGCGACGCCGCCGCCGCTTCGATGAACGGCCCGGCGTTGTAGCTGTGCACGCCGATGCGTTCCATGCCGGTGTCGACCTTCAGATGCACGACCGCGCGGCGCCGCAGCGATTCCGCGGCCGCCTCGACCTGACGCAGCTTGTCGAGCGACGACACGGTGATCTCGAGGTCGTGTTCGATCAGCGACGCCGCCTGCGGGCCGAAGATGCCGCCCATCACCAGGATGGGCACCCGCACGCCGGCCCGGCGCAGCGCCACGCCTTCCTCCAGGAACGCGACGCCGAGCCGCTCGGCGCCCTGCGACTGCAGGTGCAGGCCGACGCGCACCAGCCCGTGCCCGTAGGCGTTCGCCTTGACGATCGCCATCACCGGCACGCCGGCGTGCGCGCGCAGCGCACGCAGGTTGTGCGTCAGCGCATCGAGGTCGACGCGGATGCGCGTCGGCCGGTCGAGGGTGGCGGAATCGCCGGAAGGCATCGCGTGTCCTGCGGGGAGCTCGGGTCGATTCTAGCGGCGCGCGCGATGGCTGGCCCATTCGGCACTGGAGCGGCCCGCGCGCGGCGCGCAGATTCCGCGGCATCCCGCCCCGGAGCCGACGATGCCCGCCCTTCGCCTTCGCGTCACCCTCGCCACCGCCCTCGCCGCCTCGCTCGCCCTGCCCGCGCAGGCCGGCGACATCCTCGCCGTCGATCGCGACGGCGGCCGGCTGCACGTGATCGACCGCGACACGTTCGTGCTCCGCCACAGCGTCGCCGTCGGCATCCATCCGCACGAGGTGATCGCATCGGCCGACGGCAGGAAGGCCTTCGTCGCCGTCTACGGGAACAAGGAAGCGCCCGGACACGAGCTGGTCGAGGTCGATCTCGCCGACGGCCGCGTCGTGCGGCGCATCGACACCACGCCGCTGCAGCGGCCGCACGGGCTCGCGCGCGTCGGCGACGCCATCTGGTTCACCGCCGAGACGAGCCGCGCACTCGGCCGGTTCGATCCGGCCGCCGGCCGCATCGACCAGGTACATGGCATCGGCCAGGACGTCGCCCACATGGTCGAAGCCTCGTCGGACGGCCGGCAGCTGTTCACCGCCGACATGCTGTCGGGCACGGTGACGCGCATCGATTTCCGGGTGCCGCAGCCGTTTCCGAAGCTCACGCACTATCCCGTCGGCGAGCGACCCGAAGGGCTCGCGGTGATGCCGGACGACCGGCACGTCTGGGTCGGGCTCAACGGCGAGGGCCGCGTGCGCGTGATCGATCTCGAGGGCGGCGACCCGGTCGCGGAGTTCGAGGCCGGCGCGCAGCCGGCGCGGATCGAACTCAGCGGGGACGGCCGGCGCGCGTTCGTGATCGATCCGCAGGCCAGCCGCCTGCTCGTGTTCGACACCGCGACGCACCAGCCGCTGTATTCGCACGTCGTCGACGGCGTGCCGCTCGGGATGCTGCCGGATGCCACCGGCGGGAAGATCGTGCTGACGCTGGCGGCCGCCGGTGCGGTCGTCGAGGTCGACGTCGCCAGCGGTCGCGTGCTGCGTCGCGTCGACGTGGGGCAGGTCGCCGACGGCCTCGCGGAAAGCTAGGCCGCGCGCCGGTTCGCGGCGTCGGGCGCGTCGGGTAAGCTCGGCGGCATGACCCTGCCGGCGCAGCCCCGCATCGCGTTCCTCGCCAGTCCTTCGCCCGACGCGCAGGCGGCGCTGCAGAAGCTCGTCGAGGAGCACGACCAGCATCCGCCCGCCGACGCCGACGCGATCGTCGCGCTCGGCGGCGACGGCTTCATGCTGCAGACACTGCACCGCCACGGCGCGCTCGGCCGCCCGGTGTTCGGCATGAAGCTGGGCACGGTCGGTTTCCTGATGAACCAGCATCGCGGCGACGGGCTGGTCGAACGGCTGCATGCCGCCGAGGCGACGGTGCTGCGGCCCCTGGAAATGAGCGCCGTCACCGACTCCGGCGCGACGGTGGTGTCGCTGGCGTACAACGAAGTGTCCCTGCTGCGGCAGACGCGGCAGACGGCGCATCTGCGCATCCACCTCAACGGCCAGGTCCGGCTGGAGGAACTGGTGTGCGACGGCGTGCTGGTCGCCACGCCGGCCGGCAGCACCGCGTACAACTTCTCCGCGCACGGGCCGATCCTGCCGCTGGGGTCCTCGGTGATCGCGCTGACGCCGATCGCCGCGTTCCGGCCGCGGCGATGGCGGGGCGCGCTGTTGCGCGCCGACACGGAGGTGAAGCTGGAAGTCGTCGACGGCTACAAGCGGCCGGTGAGCGCCACGGCCGATTCGCACGAGGTGCGCGACGTGGTCGAGGTCACCGTGCGCGAATCGCGCGAGCGCACGGTCACGCTGCTGTTCGACCCCGAGCACAACCTCGAGGAACGCATCCTCAACGAACAGTTCGTCACCTGATGCCGCTGTCGATGCCCGCGGCGACGGCGGCCGAGCGCCTGGTGCTGGCGATCACGGCACGTGCGCTGTTCGACCTGGAAGACAGCCATTCGCTGTTCGAGTCCAGCGGCCTGGAGGCCTATGCCGAGTACCAGCGCACGCGGGAAAAGGACGTGCTGGCGCCCGGCATCGCCTTCCCGCTGGTGCAGAAGCTGCTCGCGCTCAATACCGGCGCCCCGCCCGAATCGCCGCGGGTCGAGGTCGTGCTGCTGAGCCGCAACTCGTCCGACACCGGGCTGCGCATCTTCAATTCGATCAGCCACCACCGGCTGCGCATCGTGCGCGCGGTGTTCACCAGCGGCGGCGAGGTGTATCCGTACATCCGGCCGTTCGGCGCGCAGCTGTTCCTGTCGGCGAACCCGGCGTCGGTGCGCTCGGCGCTGGAGCACGGCGTCGCGGCGGCGACGATCCTGCCGTCGAAGGCGCCGGAGCGGCACCACGACCAGCTGCGGATCGCGTTCGACGGCGATTCGGTGATCTTCGGCGACGAATCCGAGCGCGTGTCGCAGGAATCCGGACTGGCGGCCTTCCACGAGAACGAGAGCACGCGCGCCGGCGAGCCGCTCTCGGGCGGACCGTTCCGCGGTTTCCTCGCCGCGCTGCACACGCTGCAGCAGGCGTTCCCGGCCGGCGACGGTTCGCCGATCCGCACCGCGCTCGTGACGGCGCGCTCGGCACCCGCCCACGAACGGGTCATCCTGACGCTGCGCGAATGGGGCGTGCGCCTCGACGAGGCCATGTTCCTCGGCGGCCGCGACAAGGGCCCGTTCCTCGAGACCTTCGGCGCCGACATCTTCTTCGACGATTCCCGCCACAACGTCGACAACGCCCGCAAACACGTCGCCACCGGCCACGTCCCCTTCGGCGTCACCAACGAAACCCGCCCCTGACTCGGTGCCGTGACGCCGGTTTTGTTCCGGTAGCGGGCGGAACGCGAGTGTTCGCCGGGCGGGGACGGCCGTGAACCCGTCCATGGGGGCCTTGTCGGCTCGACATCCATGTCGCCGACACCCCGCCCGGCGAACACTCGCGCTCCGCCCCCGACCGACGCAGGCCGGCGCCACGTAAAGCGGGCGCGCCGGCACTTGGTCGAACGCTCCCGATCGCGACGACCGATGCATTTCCCGGATCGCGCACCTGGTCCTGCGCTTCGCGCAGGCAAGGAGCCTGCGCGGCGAGATGATCCGGCGGGCGCGGTGCGAGAGGTCCCGAACCGGGGCGTAAGCAAACAGGGATGTTTGCGCGCGAGCGCTACATGGACGTACTTG
>CAMPHE010000232.1 GCA_946885815.1 uncultured Arenimonas sp. | reverse complement strand
GCCCGCTGCGCCGCGGGCAACCACGGGTACGCGAGCGCCGGCCAGCGCGCGATGTCGACGCGGCGGCGCACATGCGGCCGCGCGCAGGTCGCCGACAGCCGCGCGCCGGTCCCGGCGTCGACGTCGAGCGACAGGCGCCCGGCACCCCACGTCGGCGCCTCGCGCTCCGGCAGCGTCGGCGGCAGCACGCCGGCGAGCGCCAGCGCCTCGTGGCGACGCTGGCACAGCGTCGGCGCGTCCGGATCGGGCGGCAGGCCCAGCGGCCAGCAGTCATCGACGCGCCGCACCGACGCCGGCGGCGCCCGGCGGCGGCCGTCGTCCGGCGCGCGCGGCAGGCTGTCGACGACTTCGAAAAGCAGCGGCAGCGCCGTGATCGCGCCGTACTGGCCCGGCAGCGGCGTGCCGTCCGGCCGCCCGACCCAGACGCCCACGGTGAAGCGCGACGTCGTCCCGAGCGCCCACGCGTCGCGGAACCCGTAGCTCGTCCCGGTCTTCCACGCGACGCGCGGCCGGCCGCTCCGGTCGAACACGTCGTCGCGCGCGCCCGGGCGCCCGTGCTGCTCCAGGATCTCGCGGACGATCCACGCCGCGCCGGGCGACAGCAGCCGGCGATCCTGCGCGGCGTCGTCGACGTGATAGCGCACGTGCCCGGCGAGCCCGCCGCGATTGAGCGCCGCATAGGCGCCGACGAGCTCCTCCAGCCGTGTGCCGGTGCCGCCGAGGATGATCGACAGGTTCGGCGTCGCGCCACGCGGCAGCCGCAGTTTCAGTCCGGCATGCGCCAGCCGCGCGGTGAAACGCGACGGACCGACGCGATCGAGCACGTCCACCGCCGGCACGTTCAGCGACAGCCGCAGCGCCTCGGCGACGGTGACCGGACCGTTGAACGCGGGGTCGAAATTCGCCGGCCGGTAGTCGCCGAAGCTCTGCGGCGCGTCGACCAGCAGACTCGCCGAATGCACCAGTCCGTCGTCGATCGCGAGCCCGTACAGGAACGGCTTGAGCGTCGAACCGGGCGACCGCGTCGCCCGCACCATGTCGACGTGGCCGAGCCGGCGGGCGTCGGTGAAACCGAGCGACCCGACATACGCGCGCGCCTGCATCGTCTCGTTGTCCACCACCAGCAGCGCCGCCGACGTGCGTTCGGGCAACTGCGCGAAATAGGCGGCGACGCGCTGCTCCAGCACCCGCTGCAGGCCGGCGTCGAGCGTGCTGGTGATCCGCGCCTGGCCGCGATGCGCCACGCGCAGCCGCTGCGCGAGCAGCGGCGCCGACATCGGCGGGCGCAGCCGGCGGGCGACGACCGGTTCTATCCGCGCGTCGGCGACGTCGGCGGCGCTCCAGCCACCGAGCCGCTGCATCCTCGCCAGGACCTTGTCGCGGGCCGCGCGCGCCGCCTCGGGATGGCGGTCCGGCCGCAGCCGGCTCGGCGCCTGCGGCAGCACGGCGAGCAGCGCCGCCTCGGCATGCGACAGCCGCGAGGCCGGCTTGCCGAGATACGCCCAGCTCGCCGCTTCGACGCCCTGCACGGTGCCGCCGAACGGGGCGTGGTTCAGGTAGAGCGCGAGGATGCCGTCCTTGCCGAGGCGCCATTCCAGCTGCAGCGCGCGGGCGATCTGCCGCAGCTTGCCGAAGGCCGTGCGCGGATGCGGCTCGATGATGCGCGCGACCTGCATCGACAGCGTCGAGCCGCCCGAGACGATCTCGCCGCTGCGCGCCCACTGCCCGCCGGCGCGCGCCATCGCCAGCGGGTTCACGCCCGGATGCCAGCGGAACCAGCGGTCCTCGTAGGTCGTCAGTGCCTGCAGGTAGCGCGGCGACACTTCGTCGATGCGCACCGGATAGCGCCACACGCCGTCGGCGTCGGCGAACGCCCGCAGCGGCGTGCCGTCGGCGGCCAGCACCACCGTCGCCGCGCCGCCGCCCGGCAGCGGTGGCGGCAACGCGCGGTCGAGCACGAAAAGCAGGGCCAGCCACGCCGCGGACACGGCGAGCGCGACGCGCCACGGCGATCGCCGTGGCGTCATCTCACGGCTGCTCGACGGTCACCGACTCCGGCACCGCCGGACCGACGCCGCGCAGTTCGGGGCGGTACATGTCCTCCGCCTGCGGTGGCGGCACGACATACGTGCCCGGCGTCACCGCCCGCACCAGATAGAACAGCCGCGCCGGGCTGCCCTGATACAGCTTCACCGCCGCCACGTACCGGTCGTCCCGGTATTCCTCGTGCTGCACCTCGGCCGCGCCGCCGCGCTCCGACAGGGTGACGCCGTCGATCGTCACGTCGGCCCACTGCTCCGGATCGGCGAGATTGAGGTTCTCGACCTCCAGCCCGGCCGGCAGCAGGTCGACCACCAGCGCATCGGGCATCGCCTCCTTCGCCTCGATGCGCAGCGCGGCGACCAGCACCTCGCCCTCCTTCAGCGGGCCCGGTTTCCACGGCTTCCCGTCCGGCGTGTACCAGCGGCGCACGATGCTGATCGACGAATCGTCGGGCTTGGGCGCGGTGCGGGGCACGCCGGCGACATCGATCGACGCGTAGACGGCGTGGTCGGAGACCGGCGCGAAGCGCACGCCGGCGGCGAGGTCGCCCCACGCCAGCTCGGCGCCGAACAGGCGCGTCGCGGCGACGTCCGTCGTTTCCTCGCCGACCGTCATCGTGCCGGTGAACCGGCGGCCGGCGTCGAGCGCGAGCGCCTTGCCGAGCCGCGCGATCGCGATCTGCTCCTGCGTGCTGAGCCAGTACCACTGCGTCGCGGTGCGCGCCTTGAGGTCGCGCGAGAGCGCCAGCAGGTGCTCGGCCTGGCCGTCGGCCTCGCGGCCGTTCTCGCGCAGCAGCGCCAGCATCAGCGCGCGGTCGCGAAGGGTCGACCCGTAATCGCCGAGCCAGCGCGGCCGCTTGTCCTGCTTGGCCATCGCCGCCGCGATCGCCTTGGCGGCGCGCCCCTCGTCGCCCTGCTTCGCGAGCGCGAGCCCGAGCTGCAGCAGCGGCAGGCCGGTCAGCGCGTCGCCGCGGTCGTTGTCGTACAGCGCGCGCAGCGTGCCGAGGGGCGCGCGGTCGACGCGCGAAAGCACGTAGCCCGCATGCGCCTGGTAGGCGAACTTCAGGTGCTCCGAATCGTCGTACGCGTAGAACGGCACGCCGCCCGTCAGCAGATCCTCGTTGAGGCGTTCCAGCGACTTCTGCAGCATCGTCTCCGGCACCGCGAAACCTTCCTCGCGCGCGCGCAGCAGGAACTCGGCGATGTACGGCGTCAGGATCGGCGACGGTTCGCCGCCACCCCACATCGTGAAGTGGCCGTTCTCCGCCTGCAGCGCCGCGAGGCGGCTGAACGCGCCTTCCAGCCGGCGACGCCGCGCGTCGGCGTCCAGCCCGGGGAAGCCCATCCGCTTCGCGGTCGCCTCGTCGAGCAGCAGCGCCGCGTAGCCGCGCGTCGTCGTCTGCTCGGCGCAGCCGTACGGGTACTCGAGCAGATCCTCCAGCGCCTGCGCGAACGGGATCGGCGGGTCGGCGGTGATCGTCATCCGCGCGGTGACGGTGCCCGGCATCAGCCCCGCGGCGATCGACGTGCCGAGCGACAGCATTTCGCCGGCCGCCAGCTCGCGTGGCTGCGAACGCGCCACGCCCCCCCACGCCGCCCGCACCGGCACGTCGAATTCGCGGTTCACCGCGTGTCCGCCGCCTTCCACCTTCAGCCGCAGCACGCCCACGCCCCAGCCTTCGGTCCCGCTCAGCGGATACGTCAGCGTGGTCTTGGCGTCCTTCGCCAGCTTCACCGTGCGCCGCTCGCCGGCGACGGCGATCGGGCCGACGGTCGACAGCGTCACCGCGAACTCGCCGTCGGCGCCGGTGTAGTTCTGCAGGTCGAGCGTCACCGTGCTGCGATCGCC
>CAMPHE010000231.1 GCA_946885815.1 uncultured Arenimonas sp. | reverse complement strand
GGCCGACCTGCCGCCGCGCACTGACCGGCGCGACGGTTCTGTCCGCGGCGGCGGAGGCGGCCGCGGAAGCGGTGGGCGCGGCGACGGGTGCCGGCTTCGCGGCACGCCCTTCCAGATGCTGCCGCAGGAAACCGGCGATTCCTTCCCAGGCCGTCTCCAGGTTGTCCATGTCGACGATGCCGTGCGCCTCGTCCGGCAGCTCCAGCAGCACGGGCGGGCGCCCGGCGAGGTTGAGCATGCGCACCAGTCGGCGCGTGTGCTCGTAATCGACGCGGATGTCCTCGGCGCCATGCACCAGCATCACCGGCGTCGTCAGCGTTTCGTAGCGGAACAGCGGCGACGTCTCGACCATCTGCTCGAGCTGCGTGTTCGGATCGCCGATGATCTTCTCCAGCTCGGCGCGGCCCTCCTTGCGCCGCCCGCTGTCGCTGGCGGTGAAGAACAGGATCCGGTCGCTGACGCCCGACATCGAGACGATGCAACGGAAGCGGTCGGGCGCGCGTACCGCCAGGCTCAGGCCGGACTGGCCGCCATAGCTGGAGCCGACGACGCACATGCGTTCCGGATCGAGCGGCCACGCGGCGAGCGCCGCCCGGATCGCGGCGTCGATGTCGTCTTCGATGCCGGTGCCCTCGGCGCGATACCCGGCCTCCCGGAATTTCACGCCGTAGCCGGCCGATCCGCGGAAGTTCACCTGCAGGACCGCATAGCCGAGCGAAGCGATGAACTGCACTTGCGGATCGAAGTGCCGGCGGTCGGCGATGCCGATCGGTCCGCCGTGCGGCATCACCACCAGTGGCCGCCTCCCCGACCCTTCCGGCAGCGTCAGGAACGCCTCGAGTTCGAGCCCGTCGGCCGCGCGCACCTTCAGCGTGTGGGTCGGCGCGAACCGGCGCTTCGCCAGCCACGGCGCGCTCTCGTCGAGCAGGCCGGCGCGGCTGGAAGCGACGTCGACGTGGTAGACCTGCATCGGCTGGTCGCTGCCGTCGACACCGATGAGCATCCGGCGGCCGGCCCGGTCGCCGTCGAGCAGCGCCACGGTACGCCCCGGGAACGCGCCGGCCAGTTTCGCGAGGCGCTCCTGGCGCACGGTGTCGAAATACTCGCTCACCAGCCGGCCACCTTCGTAGTAGCGCACGCCGATCGGTTCGCGGCGATCGTCGACCAGCGTCTCGACGATGTCGACGCCGGGCCGGCTGAAGACCGTCCGCACGATCCGGCGCTGCCGCGGATCGAACTCGACGAGGTCCTGCTGGTCGCGGCCCTCCTCGCTGAGACCGAACAGCGTCGAGCCGTCCGCCGACAGCACCGACGGCGTGAACACGTCGCGCTCGTCGAACTCGAGCACGGTGGCGTAGTTTCCCGGCGTGCCCCACACCATCCGCGTCGCGCCGTCGCTGCGCACGAGCGCCGCGCGCACCACGCCGGCCGCGTCCGTGACCCAGGCGAAATCGTCGGAAAGACCCGCGTTCAGGCGATCCCGGTAGGTGTAGCGGAATTTCGCCAGCGCCGCCGTGTCACGCACGTCGATGCGATGCAGCACCGGCTCGCCGCGACTGCCGCGGGACGCGAACACCACCTCGTCCTCGTCGCCGGGCAGCGTGTCCACGACGAAGCCGACCCGGTCCATCGTGTGCGCCTGCACCGACCCGTCGGCCGCGAAGCGGAAGAACATCTGCCGCTTGCCCTGCATCGTCTCGACGTAGGCGGCGAGGATGTCGTCGGCCACCCATTGCAGGTCGTCGATCGACCCGGCGCTGTCGGCGATCGTCGAGACGGATTCCCCGGCCAGGTCGTAGAGCTCGATCTTGAATTCGCGCACGTCCTCGCGCACCGCCACCGCCGCCTTCGGCGCGCCCGGGTTGAGCGCGACCGAGTAGATCCGCGGCGTCTTCCACAATTCGCGCACGGGAATCGGCAGCGGCCCGGCGGCGGGCAGCGGCTGGTGCGTGTCGGGCCTGCGCGGGGCGTCCGCCGCCGCCAGCCGTTCGCGATAGAACGCCGGGAATGGATCCGGGTACGAACCCCGGTACGAGAACGCATGCGTCGCGACGATGCGCGGATGCTCGCGATCGAGCCAGTCGAGCACGCGCAGGCTGCGATTGGCGACGTGCATGCTCACCCAGTCGCGGTACACCAGGTCGCCCGCGTAGTTGATCTTCCCCGCCTCGACGGTGAAGCGGCCCTCGGGATCCTTGCGCAGGTTCCATGCCAGCCAGCTGACGTTGAGGCGGTCCCAGCGGTAGGTCCCGGCCGGCAGCACGTAAAGCCCCATCGTGCTGCCCTCGCCGATGCCGTCGAGCTTGCCGTCGGCGAACGCGCGGTCGTCGCTGCGGATCACGAGCGAGCGCACCGGCATGTCCGAATCGACGGCCACGACCAGATAGCCTTCGTCGGGCCGCAGTTCCGGGACGTCCCCCGGATCGACCTTGAAATCGCGCGCACCGGCGACCGGGACGGCCGCGCAGAGCGCGACGAGAAGCAGCCACCGGAAGGCGGCGGAGCAGTGAGGCATGGCGATTCCCCTGTGGACGCCGACCATCTTCGGCCACCGCCCGGACGCTGCCAAGCGACGCGTCGACAGGTATCGTGAAGGCCCCTGCCGGAGCCCGCGCATGCCGATGCACCGCCTCGCCGCCTTCGCCGACGGAGCCGTCGGCGGCAATCCCGCCGGGGTGCACCTGTCGCCGGTGCTGCCCGACGCCGCGACGATGCAGCGCGTCGCCGCCGAGGTCGGGTACTCGGAAACCGTGTTCGCCGCGCCGCTCGACGACGGTCGCTGGCGCGTCCGCTATTTCGCGCCGGCGTCGGAAGTCCCGTTCTGCGGCCACGCGACGATCGCGCTCGGCGCCGTGCTCGCGCGCGACCACGGCGAGGGCCGGTTCGACCTGGTGTTGAACGATGCCGCCATTTCCGTCGAAGGCCGGCGCGACGGCGACGGTTTCGCGGCCACCCTCACCTCGCCCCCGACGCGCAGCGCGCCGCTGTCCGCCGACGCCGAACACGCCGCGCTCGCCCTCTTCGGCTGGCGACGCAACGTCCTCGACCCGCGGCTGCCGCCCGCCCGGATCCACGCCGGCGCGGACCACTACGTCTTCGCCCTGCGCACGCGCGGACTGCTCGCGCAGATGCGCTACGACCTGCGCGACGGCCAGCGGCTGATGCGCGATTCGGGGCTGATCACGATCGCCTTCGTGTACGCCGGCGCCGACCGCCGCTTCGACGCGCGCAATGCGTTCGCATCGGGCGGCGTGCTGGAGGACCCGGCGACCGGTGCCGCCGCCGCGGCCTTCGCCGGCTACCTGCGCGACCGGCGCTGGCCGCACGGCGGCGGGATCGAGATCGTGCAGGGCGAAGACATGGGAATGCGTTCGCGGCTGCAGGTCGCGATCGACGAAACGCCCGGCTCGCCGGTGCGCGTGTCGGGTCGCGTGCGCGACCTCGACCCGCACGGCGACTGAATCAGCCGAGTTTCTGCAGGAACGCGACGAGCTGCGCGCGCTGTTTCGGCCCGAGCAGCCGGAACAGCGGCAGCAGCCGTCCGATGGCCTGCGGCAGCTGGTCGCGCAGCGGTTGCACGTTGCCGCGCTGCAGTTCGTCGAGCAGCGGATCGAGGCGCAGCGCGTGCGCGGGCGCGGGCTTCGCGGGCGCGGACGCGACCTGCGGTGGCGCGGTGGCCCCGGTGGCGACGGCCTCGACCGCCGCCGGTCGGGCGGGAGCGTCGGCAGACGCCGCGGCGGGCGCCTCGGGGGCGCGGCCGGCCGATGTGGCGTCCGGCGGCGCGGCCTCGGCCGGGACGGTCGTCGAGGCGTCCGGCGGCGATTCGGCGACGACCGCGGGGGACGCGTCGGCCGGCGGCGCGTCGGTCTCCAGCGACCCGACCTCGACCGCGGG
>CAMPHE010000230.1 GCA_946885815.1 uncultured Arenimonas sp. | reverse complement strand
TCGACTGCGTGGTGCTGATCCTGCGTCGCGTGAAGCAGGGCCGCTCGCCGTTCTCCGCCGACCGCCAGCACATGCACCACCTGCTGCTCGACGCCGGCTTCGGCGTCGTCGCCACTGTCGTGCTGCTCGGCACGGTGTCGCTGCTGCTGGGTCTCGGCGCCGCGATCGCGCTCAAGCTGGGCGCCTACCGGCCGCTGCTGGTGCTGCTGTTCTTCGTGCTGATCGCCGGCTGGTTCCTGTTCACCCGCGATCACGCGCTCGCGGTGGCCCGCCTGTCACGCTTGCACCCCTCGTCGTGGCGCCGGGACGTGACCGCATGATCGACCTGCACTGCCATATGCTGCCGGGCATCGACGACGGACCCACGTCGCTCGAGGTCTCGCTGGCGATGGCACGCTGCGCGGTCGCCGACGGCATCCAGTTCACCGCCTGCACGCCGCATATCTATCCGGGCCTCTACGAGAACGACCAGGCCGGCATCGAAGCCGCCGCCGCGCAATTCCGCAAGGCGCTCGCCGAAGCCGGCATCCCGCTGCAGATCGGCGTCGGCGCCGACACGCACCTGGCGCCCGACCTCGCCGGGGCCATCGCCGCCGACCGCGTGCCGACGCTGTGCGGCAGCCGCTACCTGCTGCTGGAGCCGCCGCACCACGTGGCGCCGCCGCGCTTCTCCGAATCCGTGTTCACGCTGATGACCGCCGGCCTCGTGCCGGTGATCACGCACCCGGAGCGGCTGACGTGGATCGAGGACCACTACGCGCTGTTCGGCGAGCTGGTGAAGCAGGGCGCGTGGATGCAGATCACGGCCGGCAGCCTCACCGGCCGCTTCGGCCGGCGCCCGCAGTACTGGGGCGAACGGATGCTCGACGAAGGGCTCGTGCACCTGCTCGCCACCGACTCGCACCACATCGACAAGCGGCCACCGCTGCTGGCCGAAGGCCGCGACGCCGCGGCGAAGCGCGTCGGCGACGCCGAAGCCGTACACCTCGTCGTCACGCGACCGCAGGGAATTCTCGACGACGTGGCGCCGTCATCGCTGCCGCCGCTGCCCAAGCCCGCGCCGTCGAGCGAGAAAGGTGGTTTTTGGTCGCGCCTGCTGCGCGGGGCATAATCCGGACCCGGTACGTGAAGGCGAAACCATGTTGAAGAGAATGCTGGGAGGCCTGTTGCTCGTCGCGATGATCGTCGCGGGGGGCTGTGCGTCGTCGTCGAGCGGGGCGCTTCGCTCCGGTTCGGCGCGTGCGGTCACGGCGACCACTTCGCTGCCGGCGCCCGACACCACCACGGCCAGCGGTGCCTATACCGGGGTGCCCGACTACCGCATCGGCGCGCTCGACCTGCTTCAGATCAGCGTGTTCCAGCTCGAGGATCTCGACCGGGAGGTGCGCGTCAATTCGTCGGGCATGGTCTCGCTGCCGCTGATCGGCGCGGTCGCCGCCGGTGGCCGCACTGTCGCCGAGCTCGAGAAAGAGATCGCCCGCCGTCTCAGCGAGAGCTACCTGCAGAACCCGCAGGTCAGTGTGTTCGTGAAGGAATTCACCAGCCAGCGCGTCACCGTCGAAGGCGCGGTTACCAAGCCGGGTATCTTCCCGATCACCGGCAAGACCAGCCTGCTGCAGGCGATCGCGATGAGCGAAGGCCTCACGCCGCTGGCCGACGCCGAATCGGTGATCGTGTTCCGCACGATCGAAGGCCAGCGCATGGCGGCGCTGTTCGACCTGAAGGCCATCCGCGCCGGCGAGGCCGAGGATCCGCTGATCTACGGCGACGACATCATCGTCGTGGACCAGAGCGGCCCGCGCACGGCGCTCAAGACCATCACCGACACGCTGCGCGGCATCGTCGGTTTCCGCACCTTCTGACCAGCAGGGCAGCCCCGACCGCATGAATCAGGAAACTCCAGACGGCGCCGGCGCCGGGCTGCCGACGCCGGCGCCCGACCACGCACGACCGATCGCCCTCCGCTCGCCGCAGGCGATCAGCGTCGACGTGCGCGGTCCGGCCGAGCCCGACGCCAGCGACGAGATCAACCTGCTCGACTACTGGCGCATCATCGTCAAGCGCCGCTGGACCGTGCTCGGGGTGCTGGGCATCGTCTTCGTCACCGCGCTGGTCGGCACGCTGCTGATGACGCCGATCTACCGGGCCACCACCACGCTGCAGATCGAACGCGACACCATGAAAGTGGTCGACGTGGAGGGCTTCACGCCGACCGAGTCGCCGGTGGACCGCGATTTCTACCAGACGCAGTACGAGCTGCTGAAGAGCCGATCGCTCGCGCAGCGCGTGATCGGCGAGCTGAACCTCGAGAAGGACCCGGCCTACCGGCGCATGACACGGCCGTCGCCGTGGAAGATGCTGCTGGGGATCGCGGACGGCGACGACGAGCCGGTCGAGGACCTGACGCCGGCCGAGGCGGAAACGGGGGAGGCGGCGCACCAGAGCCTGTTGATCACGGCGTTCCTCGAGAACCTCAGCGTGGAACCAGTCCGCAATTCACGACTGGTGCGCGTGCATTTCGACAGCCCTGACGCAGCATTCTCGCAGCGCGTCGTCAATGCGGTCGCGCAAGGCTACATCGCGAGCAATCTCGAACGACGCTTCGACGCGTCCTCCTACGCGAAGTCGTACCTCGAAGACCGGCTCGAGCAGCTGAAGGTGAAACTCGAGGAGTCGGAGAAGCAGCTCGTCTCGTTCGCGCAGAAGGAGCGCATCGTCGACGCCAACGACGGCTCGTCGCTGTCGACGCAGAGCCTCGGCGAACTGAATACCGCGATGGCGAAGGCGCAGGACGAGCGCATCCGCGCCGAGGCCCGCTGGCGGCAGGCCGAGGCGGCCTCCGGCATGGGGCTGTCGGCCGTGCTCGGCAGCACGATCGTGCAGACGCTGCAGGAAACGCGCGCGAAGCTGCAGGCCGAATACCAGGACAAGCTGAGCGTCTTCAAGCCCGCGTTCCCGCAGATGCAGCAGCTGAAGGCGCAGATCGAGGAACTCGACCGCCAGATCGGCATCGAGGTCGCCAACATCAAGGCGTCGATCCGTGCCGAATACCAGGCGGCACTGGCGCAGGAACAGCTGCTTTCGTCCCAGGTCGACACGCTGAAGGACGACGTGCTCGACCTGCAGAGCCGGTCGATCGAATACAACATCCTCAAGCGCGAGGTCGACACCAACCGCCAGCAGTACGAAGCGCTGCTGCAGCGGTACAAGGAGATCGGCATCGCCGGCGGCGTCGGCACCAACAACATCTCGATCGTCGACGTGGCCGAGGTGCCCACCGCGAAGCACAAGCCGCGGCTGTCGCTGAACCTCGCGGTCGGGTTGCTGCTCGGTCTGTTCGGCGGCGTGCTGCTCGCGTTCCTGTTCGAGATGCTCGACGACACCCTGAAGTCGCCCGAGGACGTCGAGAAGGTGCTGGGCCAGGCGGTGCTGGGCGTGATCCCGCTGCTGAAGGCGCCGATGACACCGGCCAAGGCGCTGGCCGACCCGCGGTCGGCGTTCGCCGAGGCGTACCGCTCGGTGCGCACGGCGCTGCAGTTCTCCACGAACAACGGTGTGCCGCGGTGCCTGCTGGTGACCAGCGCGACGCCGGCCGAAGGCAAGTCCACCACCGCGCTCACGCTGGCGCAGAACTTCGCGCAGCTCGGCAAGCGCGTGCTGCTGATCGACGCCGACCTGCGCAACCCGTCGCTGCATCGCCTGATGGGTGCGGACAATGCCAACGGCCTGAGCAATTATCTCGCCGGCGCCGCGAAGGCGATGGACGTGATCATTGCCGCCGACACACCCAACCTGAGCTTCATGCCCACCGGCCCGCTACCGCCGAACCCGGCCGAGTTGCTGATGGGTTCGAAGATGCTGTCGCTGGTGCGCGTGGCGTGCGACAAGTACGAC
>CAMPHE010000229.1 GCA_946885815.1 uncultured Arenimonas sp. | reverse complement strand
ATCAGCTTCGGCGGCGTCACCGAGATCCTGCCGCTGATCTACCAGGCCGAGGCGATCGAACCGCTGCCGGGCATGAAACCCTACCCCGCGCTTGAACTGGCCGGCCGCGACGTCTACGTGCGCGAGGGCTGCTACAACTGTCATTCGCAGATGGTGCGCACCCTGCGCTTCGAGACCGAGCGCTACGGCCATTATTCGCTGGCCGGCGAATCGGTCTACGACCGCCCGCACCAGTGGGGCAGCAAGCGCACCGGCCCCGACCTCGCGCGTGTCGGCAAGCGCTATTCCGACGACTGGCACCGCGTGCACCTGATCAACCCGCGCGATGTCGTGCCGGAATCGAACATGCCCGGTTACCCGTTCCTCGCCGAGCGCCGCATCGACATCGCCGAGCTGAAAGCGCGCATGCGCGCGCTGCAGACGATCGGCGACCCGTACACCGACGCGGAGATAGAAGCGGCCGGTGCCGACGTGCAGGGCAAGACCGAGCTCGACGCGCTGGTCGCGTACCTGCAGGGTCTCGGCCGCTACGCGCCGCGGGGCTGACGCATGCTCGCCGGGCTCGTCACGGTCGTGTCGCTGATCGCCTTTCTCGCCGGCGTGGCGTGGGCGATGAGCGGCAAGCGCACGCGTGAATTCGACGAGGCGGCGCGGCTGCCGCTGGAAGAGGCCGACGATGCCAGGCGCATCGTCGACCGGCAGGGAGGCCCCGGCGCCGCGGGCGCCGGCGACGACGACGGGAACGGAGCGCGGTGATGACGGGTGGCTGGTCGATATTCGTGATCGCGCTCGTCGCGCTGAACATCTTCGGCGCGGCGTGGCTGCTGTGGTGGACCGCGCGCAAGCCGAAGGGCGGGCCGCCGCCGGCCGAGACCACCGGCCACGTCTGGGACGGCGACATCCGCGAATACAACAAGCCGCTGCCGCGGTGGTGGATCAACCTGTTCTACCTGACCATCGTGTTCTCCATCGTCTACCTGATCTGGTACCCGGGCCTCGGCAACCTGCCGGGCAAGGGGGGCTGGTCGTCCGGTGGCGAACACGACCTGCAGAAGGCGGCGGCCGACGCGCGGCTCGCCGACGCGTTCCGCCGCTTCGAGGGCCGGGGCATCGACGCGATCGCGCAGGATCCGGAAGCGCTGGCCTTCGGCGGTCGGCTGTTCGCGAACTATTGCGCGCAGTGCCACGGCGGCGACGGCCGCGGCGCACGCGGCTTCCCGAACCTCACCGACGCCGACTGGCAGTGGGGCGGCGCGCCCGCCGATATCCTGACCACCGTGCTCGATGGTCGCCAGGCGGCGATGCCGGCGCTCGGCGCGGCGATGGGTGGCGAGGTCGGCATCAGCGAGGTCGCCGCGTACGTGCAGTCGCTGTCGGGGATGCGCACCGACCCGGCGCTGGCGTCGGCCGGCCGCGCGCGCTTCACCGCGGTGTGCTCGGCGTGCCACGCCGCCGATGGCACCGGCAATCCGTTGCTCGGCGCGCCGAACCTCACCGATCGCACGTGGCTGTACGGGGGCGACTTCGCGACGATCCGCGAAGGCGTGGTCGTCGGTCGCAGCGGCATGATGCCGGCGCACCGCAACGTGCTCGGCGAGACGCGTTCGCGGCTCGTGGCCGCGTACGTCTGGTCCATTTCCGACGCCGCCCGGCGCGAGGCCGGAGCAAACGCGCCCGCGTCACCCGCCGCGCCGCCGGTCGACCCCGACATGGCGCCGCTCGGCAGCGCGACGCCCCCGGTGGAACCCGGCGAATGAAGATCCGCGCCGACCTCGCGTTCGATCACCCGCCGCGGCCGGTCGCGCAGCGGATCGGCGCGATCCTCTGGCCCAGCTTCTTCGCCGCCGGAGTAGCGACGATGGTGCTGTTCGCGCATTTCGACCCGCTCGACCTGCGCGACCTCGTGCTGCCGGAACTCGACATCTCGCGCGGCACCGCCTACACGATCGGGTTCTTCCTGCTGTGGGCCTGCACCGCCGCGTCGAGCCTGTTCACGTGGCTGCTGCTGCGTCCGGCGAGCCGCTTCAACCCGCCCGACGGGCGCACGCGCGACTGATGAAGAAGTCCATTCCCGTCGAGGTGATCGACGACGGTGCGGCCTACGTTTCCGAGCGCAAGATCTACCCGCGCGAGGTCGACGGCCCGTTCGATCGCCTGCGCACGATCTCGGTGTGGTGGCTGCTCGGCATGTACTACGCATTCGCGTGGCTGCCGTGGGGCGAGCGGCAAGCGGTGCTGTTCGACCTGCCGGCGCGCCGTTTCTACGTCTTCGGGCTCTCGTTCTGGCCGCAGGACTTCTATTTCCTGGCGCTTCTGCTGGTGATGGCCGGGCTGCTGCTGTTCTTCGTCACCGCGCTGGCCGGGCGCGTGTGGTGCGGCTACGCATGCCCGCAGACCGTCTGGACCGAGACGTTCCTGTGGATGGAGCGCTTCGCCGAAGGCGACCGCCTGCAGCGGATGAAACTCGATGCCGGGCCGTGGACGCGCGAGAAGATCCTGCGCAAGCTCGCCAAGCACACGATGTGGCTGATGTTCGCGCTGTGGACGGGCTTCACCTTCGTCGGCTATTTCACGCCGATCCGCGAACTGGCCGGACGTGCGTGGCCGTTCGCGTGGGGCGGCTGGGAAACGTTCTGGGTGCTGTTCTACGCGCTGGCCACGTGGGGCAACGCCGGCTTCCTGCGCGAGCAGGTGTGCAAGTACATGTGCCCGTACGCGCGCTTCCAGGGTGCGATGTTCGATCGCGACACGCTCATCGTCGCCTACGACCCGATGCGCGGCGAACCGCGCGGACCGCGCAACAAACTCAAGCTCGGCAGCGTGCTCGAGCGCGTGCGCGGCCTGCTCCCGCTCGACGTCGCCACCGCCGCCGTCGTCGATGCCGCGCACCGGGGCAGGCGTACCGACGCGATGGTCAGCACCGCGCTGGTCGTCGACGCGCAGGCCGGCCTGCCGCCCCCGCCGGTGGTGGTGGTGCCGGAAGACCTCGGCGACTGCATCGACTGCACGATGTGCGTGCAGGTCTGCCCGACCGGCATCGACATCCGCAACGGCCTGCAGTACGAATGCATCGCCTGCGGCGCCTGCGTCGACGCCTGCGACTCGGTGATGGCGAAGATGGGCTACCCGCGCGGCCTGATCCGCAACACCACGCAGAACGCGCTCGAAGGAAGGCCGACGCGGATCCTGCGTCCGCGCGTGCTGGTCTACGGCACGGCGCTGGTGCTGGCGGCGGTCGCGTTCGTCGCCGGCATCGCCGGGCGCGAGCCGCTGCTCGTGGACGTCATCCGCGACCGCAACGCGCTGTACCGGGTAGCGGTGGACGGCGCGATCGAGAACGGCTATCAGCTTCGCATCGTCAACAAGGACGCCAGGCCCCATGAATACCGCATCGCGGTCCGCGGCCTTCACGGCGTCGCCGTCGTCGATGCCGACCGGACGCATGCCGCGGCGGCCGAGGAAGTGCTGACGGTGCCGGTGACGTTGCGGGCGCCAGCCGGCACCGCGCAGGGCGGTCGCGACATCGTGTTCGTCGTCGAAAGCGTCGACGGCACGCTGCGCCGCGAGGAAGACTCGCGGTTCTTCGGGCCGCCATGACCGCCGCGCCCGCGCGCTGGTACCGGGAGCCGTTCGTCTGGCTGCTGGTGGCGCTGCCGCTGTCGAGCGTCGTCGCGACGGGGATGCTGTTCCGCGCCGGCGCCGCCGGACCGCCGGTCGACGCGACGCCCGACGACGTCACGCGCTCCGCGCAGGTGCAGCAGGCCGACCTCGCCGCGGATCATCGTGCGCTCGCGCTCGGCCTCTCCGCGCCGGCGCGACTGCATCGCGAGGGCGCCGGTGCGGTAGCGCTGCTCATCGACGCCGCGGCGCTGCCGCCGGGCGAACTGACGCTGCAGCTCGTG
>CAMPHE010000228.1 GCA_946885815.1 uncultured Arenimonas sp. | reverse complement strand
GCCCCGCCGGGCGCGGGGGGGCGGCTTCGGCCAACCCCCCCAGCACCTGCAGGCCCGGGCGCGCCGCGGCGACGAGCCGCGCGGCGGCCAGGAAGTCGGGCCACAGCCGGCGGATCTCGCCGAGCCGGCTGCCGGGCAGCACCGCCAGCACCGGTGCGTCCGGATCGACGCCGAGCCGCGCGCGCGCGGCACCGCGATCGGGCTGCAGCGGCATCGCGTCGGCGAGCGGATGGCCGACGAAGCGCGCATCGATGCCGTGCCGCGCGTAGATCGGCGGTTCCATCGGGAACAGGCACAGCACCAGGTCGGCGCTGCGGCCGATCCGCGCCGCGCGTTTCTCGCGCCACGCCCAGACCGACGGGCTGACGTAATGCACGGTGCGGATCCCGGCCTGCTTCAGCGACCGTTCCAGACCGAGATTGAAGTCGGGGGCGTCGATGCCGACGAACACGTCGGGCCGCCACGCCAGCAGCCGTCGCCGCAGCGACGCGCGCAGGCGGAGGAGCCGCGGCAGGTGCCGCACGACTTCGGCCAGCCCCATCACCGCCAGCTCGCCGCAGTCGTGCCACGCGTCGAGGCCGGCGGCGCGCATCGCCGGCCCGCCGACGCCGGCGAACTCCGCGTCCGGGTGCAGGCGGCGCAGGGCCTCCAGCAATCCGGCGCCGAGCAGGTCGCCGGAGGCTTCGCCGGCGACCAGCGCGATGCGCAGCGGCCGGGTCGAACCGGCGGGAGCGGAAACGGCGGCCAACGGCGTGCCGCGGTCAGCGCAGCAGGCCGCGCTCGCTGCGCTCGAGGAACTCGAGCATCAGCCGCACGTCCGGCGACGCCTCGGCGCCCGTGGCGAGCGCGTCGCGCACTTCCGCCAGCGGCCGGCCCGAGAGGTACAGCGTGCGATAGGCGCGCTTGATCGCGGCGATCCGCTCGCGATCGAAACCGCGGCGCTTGAGGCCTTCGCTGTTGATGCCGCGCGGCTCGGCATAGCGGTCGGCCACCATCACGAACGGCGGCACGTCGGCATTGACCAGGCTGCCCATGCCGATGAAGGCATGCGCGCCGATCTTGCAGAACTGGTGGATCGCCGCGAACCCGCCGAGGATGACCCAGTCGCCGAGCACCGCGTGGCCCGCGAGCGTGGCGTTGTTGGCGAGGATGCACTGGTCGCCGATGACGCAGTCGTGGGCCACGTGCACGTACGCCATGATCCAGTTGTCGGAACCGATGCGCGTGACGCCGCCGCCGTCGGCGGTGCCGCGGCTGATCGTGGTGAACTCGAAGAAGGTGTTGCGGTCGCCGACGATCAGTTCGCTGCGCTCGCCGCGGTATTTCTTGTCCTGCGGGTCGTTGCCGAGCGTGGCGTGCGCCTTGACGACCACGTCGCGACCGAGCGTGGTCGGCCCGCCGATGACGCAGTGCGGGCCGATCCGCGAACCGTCGCCGATCACCACGTCCTCGCCGATCACCGCGAAGGCACCGACGTGGACGTTGGCGCCCAGCTTCGCCTTCGGGTCGACCTGCGCCGTCGGGTGGATCATCCTTCCCGGCCTTCGGCGCAGAGGATCTCGGCGCTGGCGACGACGGTGCCGTCGACCCGCGCGCAGCATTCGTACAGCGCCATGTTGCGGATCTGGCGCTTGAGCTTCACTTCCATGTCGAGCTGGTCGCCGGGGACGACCATGCGGTTGAACCGGCAGTTGTCGACCTTGACGAGGTAGAACAGCTGGCCCTCCGGCTTCTCGCCGGGCTTGAGCGACAGCTGCGTCAGCAGGCCGCCGGCCTGCGCCATCGCCTCGATGACCAGCACGCCCGGCATCACCGGCCGGCCCGGGAAATGGCCCTGGAAGAACGGCTCGTTGAACGTGACGTTCTTGATCGCACGCACGCGCCTGTGCGGCTCGAGCTCGATCACCCGGTCGACCAGCAGGAACGGATAGCGGTGCGGGAGCAGGTGCAGGATGCACGACACATCCACGGGCAGCTTGACGGCGTCGTCGGTCATCGCGGGTCCTTCTCGAGTGCGTCTATCTTACGCGCCAGCTCGTCGAGCCGGCGGAGGCGGGCGCCGGTGCGGCGCCACGCGCGGGCGTCCTGCGCCGGCAGCGCCGAGGAATACTCGCCCGGCTGCGTGATCGAGCGCGTCACGAGGCTCATCGCCGTGACGGTGACGCGGTCGCAGAGTTCGACATGGCCGACGATCCCGGCGCCGCCGCCGATCAGGCAGTAGCGCCCGATGCGGCTCGATCCGGCGACCGCCACGCAGCCGGCCATCGCCGTGTGCGCGCCGATGCGCACCCCGTGACCGATCTGGATCTGGTTGTCGAGGCGCACGTCCTCGTCCAGCACCGTGTCTTCCAGCGCGCCGCGGTCGATCGTGGTGTTGGCGCCGATCTCGCAGTCGTCGCCGACGGCGACGCCGCCGCGCTGCGGGACCTTGATCCAGTGGCCGTCGTCCATCGCCAGCCCGAAGCCGTCGGCGCCGAGCACGGCGCCGGGATGGATGCGGACGCGGGCACCGAGCCGCACGCGCGCCACGAGCACGACGCGCGCACCGAGCAGGCAGCCCGGACCGACGACGCAGTCCTCGCCGATCGCGGTGCCGGGGCCGATGACCGCGCCGGCGTCGACGCGCGACCGCGCGCCGACCGTCACGAAGGGCCCGATCTGCGCGCCCGGGTCGACGATGGCGGCGGGATCGACGACCGCCGACGGATGGATCCCCGGCGCGACCGGCAACACCGGCTCGAACAGCGCGGCGATCTTCGCGAACGCGGCATAGGGTGCGTCGGCGACGAGGCAGGGGACCGGCGACGCGTCGGCGTCCGCGGCGGCGAGCACCACCGCGGCGGCGCCCGTGCCGGCGAGGTCGCGCCGGTAGCGTGGGTTGGCGAGGAAGCCCAGTTCGCCCGGGCCCGCCGACGCCAGCGTCGCTACGCCCGCGATCCGGACGTCGCCGTCGCCACGCAGCTGCAGCCCGAACCGGCGTGCGAGTTCGGCCAGCGAATGGTCCGGCGCCGGCGCGGGCGTCGACACGTCCTCAGAACGTGCCGCCGAACGTGAACTGCAGGCGCTCGAGCTGGTCGTGGCGCTCGTACTGGAGCGGCAGCGCGTAGCTGATCGCGATCGGCCCCATCGGCGACTGCCATGTCAGCGACAGGCCGGTGGACAGGCGCAGCTTGTTGGCTTCCCACGTCGCGCCGTTGCGATAGACGTTGCCCCAGTCGAAGAACGCCGACAGGCGCGTGCCCTTGTTGTCGAACAGCGTCGGGAAGTACAGCTCGAACGTGCCGGTGGTCTTCAACGGACCGCCCAGCGCCTGCGTGTAGTTGTCGCCGAAACGGTAGACGGGGCCGATGGAGTTGCTCTCGAAGCCGCGCACCGAGTTCGGGCCGCCGACGTAGTAGTGGCGGAAGAACGGCAGGCCGCAGGCGGTGACTTCGCCCGGGATGACCACGCCGAATTCGTCGTGCACCTCGCAGTCGTTGTCCTTCGTCTTGCCGTACGCGTCGCCGTAGCCGAGCGAGGCGGCCGACTTCAGGCCGAGCCACGGGCGGATCAGCCAGTAGTGCTCGAAGTCGTAGTTCAGGCGGTAGTACTCGAGGTCGCTGCCGGGGAGCACCACCTCGAGCCCGACGCGGTGGTACTGGCCCCGCGTCGGCATCAGGTAGTCGTTGCGCGAGTCGCGCTGCCAGCCGAGCTGGACGCGCCACGCGTTGACGTTCCACTTGCGGTACGGACCGTTGGCGAGCGGGTCGGTCGTGTCCGGATCGTCGTCGTCGTTGTCGACCGGCGTGTCCGGGTCGAGGTCGTCGTCGAGGTGGAACTGCGGGAACCGCTGGCGGTCGCCCATCGTGTCGACCAGGTACTCGATCAGCACCGGCGGCGTGCTGCCGTCGTCGGTGGTGATCTGGTTGC
>CAMPHE010000227.1 GCA_946885815.1 uncultured Arenimonas sp. | reverse complement strand
CACCTGTCCGAGGACCCGAACCTGATCCGCGCGTTCGAGAGCGGCGCCGACGTGCACCGCGCGACCGCGGCGGAAGTGTTCGGGGCCGCGCCCGGCGACGTCACGCGCGAGCAGCGCAGCGCGGCCAAGGCGATCAACTTCGGGCTGATGTACGGCATGAGCGCGTTCGGACTCGCGCGCCAGCTGGGCATCGGCCGCGGCGACGCGCAGGACTACATCGCGCTCTACTTCTCGCGCTATCCCGGCGTGCGCGACTACATGGAGCGCGCGCGGCAGCAGGCGCGCGAGCAGGGCTGGGTCGAGACGGTGTTCGGGCGGCGGCTGCACCTGGCCGAGATCCACTCGCGCAACCAGGCCTCGCGTGCCGGCGCCGAACGCGCGGCGATCAACGCGCCCATGCAGGGCACGGCCGCCGACATCATCAAGCGCGCGATGATCTCGGTCGACGCATGGCTCGCCGACCACGCCTCGCGCGCCACGATGCTGCTGCAGGTCCACGACGAGCTGGTCTTCGAGTGCGACGAGGCGTTCGTGCCCGATCTGACGGCCGCGGTGCGCGCGCGAATGGAGGCGGCTGCAACACTGCGTGTCCCGCTCGTCGTCGACACCGGAACCGGCGCGAACTGGGACGAAGCGCACTGATCTGAAAAACGCCGTTTTCAGCGTGTTTTCAATGGTTTCCGGCGGAATGAACCCGTCCTGAATCCAACACGGAATTAACGGTCCCGTTCACGAACTTCTCATGCGGCGGGGGGTCTACTAGGCGCGTCGGATGCAAGGTCCGGCGCAGGATCACTCCCTCCCCTGAGTGGATCCAACCGGAGTCCGGGTTCTCCCCAACCCAGGCCTCCAACCTGACCCCGCGGGCTTCCCCTGGCCCGCGGGGTTTTTATTGGCCGGGGTATCCGGGCGCGGATGTTTCGGAACCCGACCCCAGCTCCTGCAGCCAGTCCCGCGGCTGCAGGTAATCGGCCAACCGCGCTTCCGCGCTTCCGGGCTCCGGCACGTACGCGTACTCGAACCGCACGCGCGGCGGCAGCGACATCAGGATGCTCTCCGTGCGGCCGCCGCTCTGCAGGCCGAACAGCGTGCCGCGGTCCCAGACCAGATTGAACTCCACGTAGCGGCCGCGGCGATACAGCTGGAACTCGCGCTCGCGTTCGCCGTACGGCGTGTCGCGCCGCGCGCGCACGATCGGCAGGTACGCGTCGAGGAACCCGTCGCCGACCGCCCGCGTGTACGCGAAATCGCCCTCGAACCCCTGCGCCTGCAGGTCGTCGTAGAACAGACCGCCGACGCCGCGCGCCTCGCCGCGATGCTTCAGGAAGAAATAGCGGTCGCACCACGCCTTGTGTTCGTCGTAGCGCGCCCGGCCGCCGAACGGTTCGCACAGCGCGCGGGCGGTGCGATGCCAGTGCAGCACGTCGGCGTCGACCGGGTAGAACGGCGTCAGGTCGAAACCGCCACCGAACCAGCGGACCGGCGCGCGGCCCGCCGGACGCGCCTCGAAACAGCGCACGTTCGCATGCGCGGTGGGGGCGTGGGGATTGCGCGGATGCACGACCACCGACACGCCGGCGGCACGCCATGGCGCGCCGGCGAGCTCCGGACGGTGGGCCGTGGCCGACGGCGGCAGCGTGGTGCCCGCGACGTCCGAGAAACCGACCCCCGCCTGCTCGAACACGGCGCCTTCCGCGAGCACGCGCGAGCGGCCCCCGCCGCCTTCGGCGCGGTTCCAGACATCCTCGCGGAAGCGCCCGCCGTCGATGTCGGCGAACGCGTCGCACAGGCGGTCCTGCAGGCCGCGAAGCCATGCCTGCACGTTGTCGAAATCACTCATCGCCGGCTCGTCGGGTGGGGCTCGCCATCATAGCCGTGCGGCGGCGCCGCTATAATCGCGCCGGCAATGACTCCCTCCGTTCCCGCTCGCCTGAACGTCGTCCCGGGCCGACGTGCCGAGGCGCTGATCCCCTTCGTCTTCGAAGCCGGTGCGACCGCGCCGCTCGCGATCGCCTGCGCCCCGCTCGCGGGTCCGGTCGGCGAAGCGTGGCTCGCCGGACCGGTCGGCGAGTGGGCGGAAACGCGCGGGGCCGCGTGGGCGCATGGCGACCACTACGCGATGGTCGCGCTCAGCGTCGACGAAGTGGACGGCGACATCGAGGGCGCGGCGGCTGCCGCCTACGCGCGGCTGCTGACCGCGGTGCGGCCATCGGCGCACCCGTACCTGTTGCGCGTCTGGAATTACTTCGCCGCGATCAATCGCGGCGATGGCGATGCGGAACGCTACCGGCGCTTCTGCGTGGGCCGGGCGCGCGGCGTCGACGGGATGTTCAACGACCCGCCCCCGGCGGCGACCGCGATCGGCACCGCCGGCGACCCCGATCGCCTGCAGATCGTCGCGCTGTGCGCGCGCGCGCCGGCGCTGGCCCTCGAGAACCCGCGGCAGACGCCGGCGTGGCGTTACCCCCGCGAGCACGGACCGGTATCGCCCGGGTTCTCACGCGGTGCGGTGCTCGATGCCGACACCGACACCCCGCGGCTGCTCGCGTCGGGCACCGCGAGCATCGTCGGGCATGTGTCGCGACACGCGGGGGACGTCGCCGCGCAGCTTCGCGAAAGCTTCGAGAACCTGCAGGCGCTGCTCGAAGCGGGGCAGCGGCGCTCGGGCCGTCGGTTCGATCCCGCCGGTTGCGAGGCGATGCGCGTCTATCTGCGTCGCGACACCGACCTGGACCTCGCCCGCCGTGCGTTCGCCGCCAGCGGCATCCCGCCCGGACGGATCAGCTGGCTGCATGGCGACGTCTGCCGGCGCGAACTCGACGTCGAGCTGGAAGGCGTCTTCGTGGCCTCCTGAAGCGGCGATGCCCGCTCAATCGATGACCATGTTCCCGCCGCCGTCGGTGCACCCGTCGAGGCCGATGGACGCGCTGACATGGTTGCCCGACGCGACGACGCCGGCGCTGCGCATCTACCCCCCGGACAGTTACCTGCACGCCCAGAGCCTGCGTTACCTCGGCCGCAGCCTCCTCCGGCAACGTCGCTACGACGACGCCGGCACGCGACTCGCCGCGGCGGTCGCCGGCTTCGACGCGCACGCGCCGGCGAGCGATCCGCAACGTCACCGCGTCCGTGCCGACTTCGCCGAAGTCGCACTCCGGCAAGGAAGGCCGGCCGACGCGCTGCCGCCGCTGGAGACCGCCGTCGCGGCGATCACCGCGCTCACCGGTCCGGAGAGTTACGAGCTTCGCGTCCCGCTGAAGCTGCAGGGCGAAGCGTTGTCCGCGCTCGGGCGCCACGCCGAAGCCATCGCGACACTGGAACGGGTGCTTTCACTCGAGGAGACGCTGCTCGGCGCCGGGCATCGCGATACCGCCGGCAGCCGCCGCCTGCTCGCCCACGCACTGCTCGACGCCGGCACCGCCGAGGCGCCGGCGCGCGCGTCGGCCCTGCTCGCGCCGGTCCTCGCCGAGGGCGACGGCATCGCCGCCGACGCACGCGACGCGGCGTGGGCCGAAACCCGCTGGCTCGCCGCGCGCGCCGCCGCGACCGCCGCGAATACCGCCGCCGCCCGCACCCTCGCCGGCGAAGCGCTCGCCGCCCCGCTCGCCCCCGAACTGCGTGCCGGCGCCACCGCGCTGGCACGGTGACGAGGCGGTTTCGAACGGCGGATCGCGCGAGGCCGACCTACTTCAGCGTGCGCTCGAACAGCTGCAGCACGCGGCGGTACTGGTCGTACCAGCTCTCCGGCTGCTGGAACGCGTGCCGCTCCAGCGGGAAACTCGCCAGCTCCCAATGGTCCTTCTTCAGCTCGATCAGGCGCTGCGCCAGCCGCACCGAGTCCTGGTAGAAGACGTTGTCGTCGATCATGCCGTGGCTGATCAGCAGGTGGCCGCGCAGCCCGTCGGCGTATTCGATCGGCGA
>CAMPHE010000226.1 GCA_946885815.1 uncultured Arenimonas sp. | reverse complement strand
TGTTGCCTTCCTGGATCAGGTCGAGGAACTGCAGGCCGCGGTTGGTGTACTTCTTCGCGATCGAGATCACGAGGCGCAGGTTGGCCTCGACCATCTCCTTCTTCGCCTTGCGGGCCTTCGCCTCGCCGTAGGCCATCGCGCGGTTGATTTCCTTGATGTCGGGCAGCGTCAGCCACAGCGAGTGCTCGATGCCGATCAGCTTCTGCTGCTCGGCGACGATCTCGTCGCGGTGCTCGCGCATGCCGGACGACCACTTCTGCTTGCGGCGGATGATGTCGTCGGCCCAGTCGAGGTTGACCTCGTTGCCCGGCCACGCGCGCAGGAAGTCCTTGCGCGGCATCTTCGCGTGGCGCGTCGAGATGTCGAGCACCTTGCGCTCGTGTTCCTTGATCGTGTTCACGCACTCGCGCAGCTTGCGGACGAACGCGTCCATCAGCGCCAGCGGCAGCTTCAGCCGCAGGAACTCGGCGGCCATCTCCTCGCGCACCTTCACCGTCTTCTTGTCGGTGGCGCCGTACTTGGCGTGCGTCTTCTGGAACTTGCCGTACAGGCTCTTGAGCGTGTCCATCCGGCGGCCGACCTCGGCCGGATCCGGACCGGTGTCGACCACGGTCTCCTCGGCGTCGTCGCCGCCGGCCTCGTCCTCTTCCTCGGCTTCGGCGTCGTCCTCGACTTCCGCGGCGGCGGCGACCGGAACGACCTCCTCCGGCTCCTCCATGTCGAGGAAGCCGACGACCACTTCGTTCAGGCGCTTCTTGCCTTCCAGATGCTGGTCGTAATCCTCCAGCAGCAGCTGGATCGACCACGGGAAGCTCGCGAGCGAGGCGTGGACCTGGTTCAGGCCTTCCTCGATGCGCTTGGCGATGGCGATCTCGCCTTCGCGCGTCAGCAGCTCCACCGAGCCCATCTCGCGCATGTACATGCGCACCGGGTCGGTCGTGCGGCCGCCTTCGGTGTCGAGCGAGCTCAGCGCGGCGGCGGCTTCCTCGGCGGCGGTCTCGTCGGATTCGCGGCTGGACGACGAATCGGAGAGCAGCAGCGTCTCGGCATCGGGCGCGACCTCGTGCACCTCGATGCCCATGCCGTTGATCATGCCGATGATGTCTTCGATCTGTTCCGGATCGACGACGTCGTCGGGCAGGTGATCGTTGACCTCGGCATAGGTCAGGTAACCCTGCTCCAGGCCTTTGCTGATCAGCTGCTTGATTTCGGACTGGGCTGCCGGACGGTCTGTGGCCATGGAGCGGATATCCCGAAGGGGAAAAATTGACCGCGCAGTATACAGGGCGCGCGGGGAGGCGGATTGACCGGGGGTGAATCCGGGTGACGCGGGCGGATCGGCCCTGACGGCCCCCAGCGGCGGGCGGTCAGGTCTGGAGCCGGAAGGTGACGGGGCCGTCGTTGACGAGGCTGACCACCATGTGGGCCCCGAACCGCCCTGTTTCAACCCGGGCCGGGGCCTGGCGGCAGCAGGCGACCAGCGCGTCGAAGCCGCGGGCGGCCACGTCCGGGGCCGCGGCGGTCGTGAAGGACGGTCGCATGCCCGCCGCGGTGTCGGCCGCGAGGGTGAACTGGCTGACCAGCAGCAGCCCGCCGCCGGTTTCGAGCAGCGACCGGTTCATCCGGCCGCGCTCGTCGGCGAAGACGCGATAGCCGAGCAGCCGTTCGGCCATCCGCGCGATCTTCGGCGCGTCGTCGCCGGGCTCGACCGCGACCAGCGCGAGCAGCCCGGGACCGATGGCGCCGACGATCTCGTCGTCGACGCGCACGCTGGCTTCGGTGACGCGCTGGATCACGGCGATCATCGCGGCAGTCTAAGCGAAGCGTTCCCTTACACTCCGGTGCGATGGACGCCGCCGACTTCGCCAGCCGCCTGCTGTACGCCGCCGCGTGGTGCGCCGGGCGCCTGCCGCTGCGGTGGCAGCAGGCGATCGGCGCGCGGCTCGGCGACGTGATGCGGTGGCGCGACGCGCGCGAAGCCAGGGTGGCGCGACGCAACATCGCGCTCGTCGCGCCCGGGCTCGCACCGGCGGCGGCGGCGGCGCTGCATCGCGACGTGCTGCGCCAGACCGGTCGCCTCGGCATGGAGACGCTGCGCGTGTGGACGCGGTCGCGCGCCGACAATCTGGCGCTGGTCGCGTCGGTGCACGGCCAGCCGCATCTGGACGCGGCGCGCGACGCCGGCCGCGGTGTCATCGTGGCCGCGCCGCACTACGGCAACCACGAACTGGTGATCGAATGGATGGCGGCCCGCGGGCCGTTCGCGCTCGTGTACCGCGCGCCGGAAACGGCCTACGGCGATCGTTTCCTGCGCCTGGCGCGCGACGGCGAGAACGTGGTGCTCGTGCCTGCCGAGGCTTCGGCGATGCGGCCCCTGCTCAAGGCGCTGCAGGCCGGCGGCGCGGTCGGCATCACGCCCGACCAGCAGCCGAAGGAAGGCGCCGGCGACTTCGCGCCGTTCTTCGGCCGGCCGGCGCAGACGCTCACGCTGGTGCCGCGCCTCGCGCGGCGCACCGGCGCGACGGTGCTGGCGGTCTATGCCGAGCGGCGCGCGGACGGTCTTTTCGACGTGCATGTGGAGCCCGTCGACGCGGCCGTGGGCGGCGACGACCCGGCCGCCGCGCTGGCGGCGATGAACGCCGCGGTCGAGCGCATCGCCCGACGGGACATGAGCCAGTACCAGTGGACCTACAAGCGCTTCAGCCGGCGCCCGCCCGGCAGTGCCGAGCCCAACCCCTACCGGCAGGATTTCCGATGACCGACGACGCTTCGAGCGAATGGCGCACGCTGCCCCCGGCGGCGCGCACCGTGGCGATGATTTCCGGCGTGCTGCTCGCGCTGCCGGCCGCGGTGGCGATCGGTTTCCTCGCGTCGACGGTGCTCGATGCGGGGACCGCCACGGGTATCGCGCTGTTCGCCGGCGCGCTGCTGGCGATCGCGGTCGCCGGCGCCCTGTACGGGCGCGCGCGCTGGCGCCGCACGCGCTGGCGGGTCGACGCGCGCGGACTGCAGGTATGCCGCGGCGTCGTGTGGCGCACCGAAGTCCTGGTGCCGCGCAGCCGCGTGCAGCACCTCGACATCGAACGCGGGCCGATCGAACGCCGCTTCGGCCTCGCCACGCTGGTGGTGCACACCGCCGGGACGCGACTGAGCGCGCTGCGCCAGTCGGGTTTCCTCGACGCCGACGCGGTCGCGCTGCGCGACGCGCTGTTGCCGGAGGCGGTCGATGGCGACCTCTGACGACGGCGGCGAACGGCGCCTGCATCCGCTGTCGTGGCTGTTCGTCCTGATCCAGCAGCTCAAGAGTTTCGCGATACCGATCCTGGTGCTGCTGTTCGGTGCCGGCGGCGACCGGCGCGAACTGTGGGGACTCGCCGGCGCCGTCGTGCTGGTGGCGATCGCGCTGGCGCAGTATTTCACGTACCGGTTCCGCGTCAGCGGCGACGGCCTCGTCATCCGCAGCGGCCTGCTGCAGCGCAGCCTGCGGCACATCCCGTGGCAGCGCCTGCACAACGTGTCGCTGCACCAGTCGCTGCTGCATCGCCTGTTCGGCGTGGCGGAAGTGCGGCTGGAATCGGCCGGCGGCGCGAAGCCCGAGGCCGAGATGCGGGTGCTGAAGCTGGACGACGCGCTGGCGCTGGAAGCGCTGGTGCGACGACGCGGCCAGCAGGTGGCGGCAGGCGCGGCCAGCGATGAAACGGTGCTGCTGGCGTTGCCGCCGGGCGAAGTGGTGAAGCTGGGGCTGATTTCCAATCGCGGGATGCTGGTGGTGGCCGGCGCGGTCGCGGCGCTGTCGCAGTTCAGCCCGCGGCTGCTGCCGAACCTGTTCGAGGACTGGTCGCAATGGGCGCTGGGCTGGATCGCGTCCAACGGCACCGATATCGCCAACCACTGGAGCGGCTACGTGTTCGCGGTGCTGAGCCTGGTGG
>CAMPHE010000225.1 GCA_946885815.1 uncultured Arenimonas sp. | reverse complement strand
CGCCGAAGGTCAGGCCGATGCCGACACCGGCGCCGACCAGCCCGATCACGCCGGCATCGGTGAGGTACTGGGTGAACACGTCGCGGCGGGTCGCGCCGAGCGCGCGGCGCACGCCGATCTCGCCCGGCCGCGCGCTGAACTTCGCCAGCAGCAGGCCGACGGTGTTGACCAGGCACACCAGCAGGAACGCGAACGCGAGCCACGTGGAGGTGCGCGTGTCGTCGCTGACGATGCCGCGGTCGTCGAGCCATTCGCGGACGTCGTGCAGCCGGTTGTTCAGCGGCCGCGGGAAACGACCCAGCGCCTTCTGCTCGTTGACGTACGCGACCAGATAGTCGGCGTACTCCGCGCGCTGCGCCGCCGATTCGAGCTCCACCCACAGCTGGACCCAGTAGCACTCGGACTTCAGGTAGCCCTTGAAGCCGGGCTCCGGCGGCGACGAGTTGCAGTTCATGTTGCCGTTGAGGTTGATCTCGCGCTCGATCGCCGTGCGGAACGGCATGAAGATTTCCTCCAGCGACCCGAAGCCGTTGGCGCCGACGACGCGGTAGAACTTCGGCACCGGCTGCCATTCGTCGACCACGCCGACGATCTGGTAGTCGGCGTCGCTCACCCGCACCGTGCGGCCGACCGGGTTCTCGCCCTTCTCGAACAGGCGCTCGGAAAGACCCCGGCTGATCACGACCACCGACGCGCCGCGGTCGTCGTCCTCCTTGCTCCACGGCTGGCCATACAGGAACGGCACGTCGAACATCGGGAAGAAGTCGCGACCGACGGCGACACCGTCGCTGAAGAACGGCGGCAGGTCGGTCCGGCCCGAATCGATCGACGGGCCGAGCCCGTAAATGGGCGTCTGGCGCAGGCCCTTGCCGGCTTCCCACAGGTTCATCGTGTCCATGTAGGTGAGCTGTTCGGGCGGTTCGCCGCCGACCGCGTCGGGGTTCGACGACTCGCCCGGCTGCTGGTCGGCCGGCGCGTTGTCGAGCAGCGGCACGAAAAGCCGGTCGGATTTCTGCGGAATCGGGTCGCCCGACATGCCCTTGAGCAGCGTCAGCGTCGTCATCGACGCCGCGACACCGACCGACAGCGTCATCACCATCAGCAGCGTGAGCACGGGATTGCGCCGCAGGCTGCGGAAGCCGAGCGCGAGGTAGTAGCGGAACATGGTCGGCTCCTCAGGCGTTGGCGGAGGTGGCCACGGCGGCGGCGAGGCTGCGCGCGGTCTCGTGCGTCAGGTCGGACACCTGGCCGTCGATGATGTGCACGTTGCGGTGCGCGCGCGCGGCGAGCTCCGGGTCGTGCGTCACCATCAGGATCGTGGTGCCGCCCGCGTTGATCTCCTCGAGCAGTTCCATCACGCCGCGCGCCATCTGCGAATCGAGGTTGCCGGTCGGTTCGTCGGCGAGCAGCAGCTTCGGCGAGCCCGCGAGCGCGCGGGCGATCGCGACGCGCTGCTGCTGGCCACCCGAGAGCTCCGCCGGATAATGCTTCTGCCGCGACGCGAGGCCGACCTGCGCCAGCGCCTCCTCGATGCGCTTCTTCCGGTCGGCTGCCGAGAAGCCGCGATAGCGCAGCGGCACGTCGACGTTGTCGAACAGGTTCAGGTCCGGGATCAGGTTGAAGCCCTGGAAGATGAAGCCCAGCTTCTCGTTGCGCAGCTTCGAGCGCCGGCTGTCGTCCAGTCCGCGCACGTCGACCCCGTCGAGGAAGTACTCGCCGCCGCTGAATTCCTCCAGCAGGCCGGCGATGTTCAGGAACGTGGTCTTGCCGGAGCCCGACGGGCCCGTCACCGCGACGAACTCGCCTTCCTTCACGTGGATGTCGAACCCGCGCAGCGCGTGGGTCTCGATCATGTGGGTGCGGTAGACCTTGGAGAGGTTGTTCATGCGCATCATGGCGGGCGGTTCCTTGGGTGGTGGGGGTTCAGTCGGCGATGCGGACGCGTTCGGCGTTCTCGAAGTTGTCGGTGCCGGCGATGACGATGCGTTCGCCGAGCTGCAGGCCTTCGAGGATCTCGATGGCGCTGACACTGGTGGCGCCGACGGTGATCGGCCGGCGCACGGCGATGCCGTCCTGCGCGACGTAGGCGTAACGACCGCCCTGGTCCTCGAGGAACGGGCCGCGCGCGACCATCACCACGTCGGGCTTCTCCTCGAACAGCACGCGGGCGCTCAGGCGCTGGTTCTGGCGCAGGCCCGGCGGCTGGTCGCCGTCGAAGCGCACGCGCGCCAGCACCTGGTTGTTCACCACCTCGGGCGAGATCGCCGAGATCTTGCCGGTCGCCGACACGGCGCCGACGCGCACTTCGGCGGTCATGCCGAGGCCGAGGTCTTCGGCATAGGTTTCGGGCATCGCCAGTTCCACCTCGAGCCGCGACAGGTCGACGACGGTCATCAGCGGCGTGTTGGCGACGACGACCGCGCGGTCGGCGACGTTGAGCGTGCCGATGATGCCGTCGACCGGCGCGCGCACGTTCAGCTCGTCGACGCGGCGCTGCACGTTGGCGGTCACGAGCCGCTGGCGCGCGAGCGTCTGCTCCTGCGTCTCCAGTCCCAGCGCGACGTCGCGCGATTCGAGCCCGGCGGCGGTGCCGGCGTGCTTCGCGCGGATCTCGGCGCTGGCCATCGCATCCTTCGCGCGCAGGTATTCCACCTCGGCGATCGCGCCCAGCTCGAAGCCGCGCTGCGCGCGCTGCAGGTCGCGGGTCGCGGCCAGGCGCACCACCTCGGCGTCGTCGGCGTCGCGGCGCGCGAGCAGGCTGGCCTTCTGCGCGAGGATGCGCTGACGCGACACCTCCGCCTCCAGCTGCGCCAGCGTCGCCTGTTCGCGCTGCAGCTCGTTCGCGAGTTCCGGCGAGTCGATCACCGCCATCACGGTGCCCTTGGCGACGGTGTCGCCGGCCTGGATCTTCAGCGTCACGGTGCCGCCGGCCGGCGCGTACAGCGTGGGACTCACCGCGGCGACGACGCGGCCGTTCACCGCCGCGTCGCGGACCAGCGTGCCGCGCGTGACCTCGCCGAAGCGCAGGCGCTCGATGGAGACGGCGCGCGAGCCGCCGAGCCAGCCGGCGACGCCCCAGCCGAGCAGCAGCACCAGCGCGAGCGCGGCGCCGCCGATGAGCAGCGGCCGGCGACGTGACGATGCGTCCGGCGTAGTGGCGATGCGGATGTCCTGGGCGGAGGTGTCGCGGATCATGGTTCGGCCTGTGGTCGGGTCCGGTAGTCCAATGCACGACCCGTGCCAGCCGTAACTTGCTGATACTGAAGGCATCCCCACGACGTCCGGCGTCCGGCGGGCGTCCGGTCGCGCCCGCCCGGACACCCGGCCCGCTGCCCGCGGAATGTCATGGATGCGCCCGCACGCAGCGCACCGGTCGCGACGCCGTCGCGTCGGCGAAGCCTTAAACTGGGGACCGCTTTCCCGGGGAACACGAACCATGTGCGGCATCGTCGGCATCAGCGCGCAGCGCGACATCGTCAAACACCTGATCGCCGGCCTCGGCGCCCTCGAATACCGCGGCTACGATTCGGCCGGCATCGCGCTCGTGCAGGGCGAGGGCATCGCCCGGCTGCGCGCGAAGGGCAAGGTGCGCGACCTGCAGGCGCTGCAGGCCGAAACCGGCCTCGACGGCCCCTGCGGCATCGCCCACACGCGCTGGGCCACGCACGGCGTGCCGAGCGAGGGCAACGCGCATCCGCACGTGTCCGGCCCGACCAGCGTCGTGCACAACGGCATCATCGAGAACCACGCGGCGCTGCGCGAAGAGCTGCGCGCCGACGGTTTCGAGTTCACGTCGCAGACCGACACCGAGGTCATCGCGCACCTCGTCGAGCGCGCGCAGCAGCGCGGCCTCGGGCTGCTCGCGGCGGTGCAGGACACCGTGAAGCGCCTGCACGGCGCCTACGCGATCGCGGTGGTGTCGGCGCGCGAGCCCGACGTCGTCG
>CAMPHE010000224.1 GCA_946885815.1 uncultured Arenimonas sp. | reverse complement strand
TTCGTCTCGCGCTCGGTGGTCACCGGCTTCGTCAACGCGCTGGCGATCCTGATCTTCCTCGCGCAGCTGCCGGAGCTGATCGGCATGCCGTGGACGGTGCATGCCGTGTGCGCGGCGGCGCTGGCGATCATCTACCTGTTGCCGCGGGTGACGCGCGCGGTGCCGTCGCCGCTGGTCGCGATCGTGGTGATGACCTTCGTGGTGATGTGGCTCGGCCTCGACATCCGCACGGTCAGCGACATGGGCCAGCTGCCGGACGAACTGCCGAGTTTCTTCCTGCCCGACGTGCCGATGACGTGGGCGACCCTGCAGATCCTGCTGCCGGTGTCGGCGACGCTGGCGGTGGTCGGCCTGCTGGAATCGCTGATGACCGCGCAGATCGTCGAGGACATGACCGACACACCGACGAACCGACGCCGCGAATGCGCCGGCCAGGGCGCCGGCAACATCGTCGCCGGGCTGTTCGGCGGCATGGCGGGCTGCGCGATGATCGGGCAGTCGGTGATCAACGTCGGTGCCGGGGGCCGCGGGCGGCTGTCGTGCCTGGTCGCCGGCGTCGTGCTGCTCGTGCTCGTCGTCTACGCGTCGGACTGGGTCGGGATGATCCCGATGGCGGCGCTGGTGGCGGTGATGATCATGGTCAGCATCGGCACGTTCCAGTGGAAATCGCTCGCCGATCTGCGCAGCCACCCGGGCAGCGCGTCGATCATCATGATCGGCACGGTGGTCGTCACCGTCGCCACGCACGACTTGGCGAAGGGCGTGCTGACCGGTGTGCTGCTGACGGCGTTGTCGTTCGCGCGTCGCGTCAGCGGGATGCTGGAGGTCGACGACACCGATCGCGACGACGGCACGCGCGTCTATGCCGTGCGCGGCGAAGTCTTCTTCGCGTCGGCGACGCAGTTCGTCAACAGCTTCGACTACATCCACGCCGCGAAGAACGTGGTGATCGACCTCACCGGCGCGCATTTCTGGGACCTCAGCGCGGTCGGCGCGCTCGACCGGGTCGTACTGAAGCTGCGCGCGCACGGGGCCGACGTCGACGTGATCGGCCTGAACCACGCCAGCGAGACGCTGGTGGAGCGCCTGAACCAGCATCGCGACGGGCGGGTCGCGGCGGGCGTCGGGCACTGAGGGCGCCGTGGCCGCGCCGCGCGCGGCCCGTCACGCGTGCCGCAGCGCCATCCACAGGGCCATGCCGACCATCATCAGGTTCTCGGTGAGCGAGACGAAGCCGAGCGGCACGTTGCTGCCACCGCCGACGCAGGCGCACTTGAGTTCGCGCTTGTCCACGTACACCGCCTTGAACACCGACACCGCACCGACGCCGCCGATGAACAGCGCCAGCGGGATCGACAGCCACGGCGCGAGGCCGGCGACCATCAGCAGGCCCGCCAGCCCTTCCGCGAACGGGTAGAGGTACGAGTAAGGGACCCAGCGCTTCGCGAGCAGGTCGTAGTTGAGGAACATCGTCGCGAACGTCTCGACGTTCTGCAGCTTCAGCAGCGACAACGCGACCATGCTGAAGGCGATGAACCATTCGGCGGCGCGCACGGTGAACGGCGTGCCGTCGACCGCGTGCCCCGCGGCCACCGCCATCAGCGCGGTCATCGCGAACAGCGCGATCACCGGCCGATAGCTGGTTTCACCCGCGACCGGAACGTGCAGTCCGAAGTGCCTGCGCAGCGCGTCGTAGCCGCCGATGCGCTGCCCGTCGATGAACACCTGCGGCGTCGTCTTCACGTCGTGCTCCGCCTTGAACGCGTCGGTGGCCTCGCGCGTCGTCAGCCAGCGGTCGTCGACCGTGTAGCCGCGGCGGCGCAGCAGGTCGCGCGCCTTCAACCCGTACGGGCAGGTGTGCGTGGCCATCACCATGCGATACAGCACGGCGCGCTTCGGTGCGGTGTCTGCGGTTTGATTCATTTCGACTTCTCCGGGGACTGCTCGATCAACGGCAGCTTCCGGGTTGCCACGATGGGAAGGTCAAACCGCCTCGGCTAGAGTGGCACCCATGGGAGTCGAGCGAATGCGAATGAAGGCCGGGTGGCTGGCGCTCGTGCTGACCGGCCTCGCCACCGGGGTCGCCTGTGCGGACGATGCGTTGCCGGCGCCTCCCCGGGTGCGCGAAGTCCCGCTCTGGCCGGACGACTCGCTCGTGCTCCAGCAGGGCATCGCCGCGCTCACCGGCGAGGAATGGGCCGTGACCGCGCCGAACCTGCTGGTGTACCCGCCGCGCGGGCCTTCGGCGCGCACGGCCGTGCTGGTGTTTCCCGGCGGCGGCTTCAAGGCGCTGGCGATCGGACCGGCCAGCACGATCGGCCCCGGCGGCGCCGATGTCTGCCGCTGGCTGACGGAGGCCGGGATCACCTGTCTGCTGGTGCGCTACCGCGTGCCGCGCACGGCGTGCTACTGGAACAGCGAGACACGCCGACACGAAGCGCCGGCGGTGCCGATGGCGCTGCAGGACACGCAGCGCGCGATCTCGCTGGTGCGCACGCAGGCCGAGGCGTTCGGCGTCGATCCCGACCGCATCGGCGTGCTGGGATTTTCCGCCGGCGGCCACCTCGCGGTGCTGGCGAGCACCGCCTTCGACCGGCGCGCGTATGCGCGCATCGACGCGATCGACGACGCGAGCGCGCGGCCGGACTTCGCGATCCCGGTGTATCCGGGCCACATGACGCGCGAGCACCTCAACGAGCACGGGCCCGCCGCGGCCGCGACGCTGCACCCGGCGATCCGCGTGTCGGCCGACGTGCCGCCGACGCTGCTGGTGCACGCGAAGGACGACGACGTCGACCCGGTGCACTACTCCACCGTGTACGCGCATGCGCTCCGGCAGGCCGGCGCCGACGTCGAGCTGCGGCTCTACGACTCCGGCGGCCACGCGTTCGGCGTGCGCCGGCAGGGCGAGGACAGCGACCGCTGGATGGACGATGCGATGCGATGGCTCGGGCGGATCGGGATGCTGCGGAACCGGCCGGCGGCGACGGCGCTCGCGATCACCGGCGTCACCGTGATCGAACCGCGCACCGGCACGCGGCTCGCCGCGCGGACGGTGCTCGTGCGCGACGGCCGCATCGTCGCCCACGGCGACGCCGCGGCCATCGCCGTGCCGGCGGGCACCCGGCGCATCGACGGCCGTGGCCGCTTCCTGGTGCCGGGGCTGTGGGACATGCATGTGCACGCGCTGTGGGATCCGGCCGTGCGCACGACGTTCCTGCCGGTGCTGGTCGCGCACGGCGTCACCGGCGTGCGCGACATGGGCGGCACGCTCGACGTGCTCGCGCAGGTGCGCGCCGAGATCGTCGCGCGCGATCCGGCCTGGCCGCGGATCGTCGCGGCCGGGCCGGTACTGGACGGGCCGCAGCCGGTGGATCCGTCGGTGTCGCTGGCGATCGCCGACGCCGACGCGGCGACCGCGGCCGTCGCGCGGCTCGATGCCGCCGGGGTCGACTTCATCAAGGTCTACACGATGCTGCCGCCGGCCGCGTATCGCGCGGTCGTCGCCGAGGCCGCGCGGCGCGGGCTGCCCGTGGCCGGTCACATCCCGTACGGCATCACGGCGGAGGAAGCCGCCGGGGACATGCGCAGCGTCGAACACCTGCGCGCCGAAACCGGCGGCCTGTGCGCCGAACTGGCGCCCGCCGCGTGCGACGACGCGTGGGCGGCGATGCGCGCCCGCGGCGTCTGGCAGACGCCGACGCTGGTCGCGCGGCGGCCGCGCGCGGATTTCGCCGACGAGGCGCTCGTCGACGATCCGGACCTCGTCTACGTGCCGCGCGTGCTGCGCGACGTCTGGCTGGCGAACCGCGCGCGCGCGATCGCCCGCGAGACGCCCGAGCTGCACGCGACGCGAAGCGCCGACTACGCGCGCGAACGCGCCGACGCCGGCGCGCTGCCGCGCCGGGGGCGTGCGGTGCGCCCCGGCTCCGCTGCCGGGGCGG
>CAMPHE010000223.1 GCA_946885815.1 uncultured Arenimonas sp. | reverse complement strand
GCTGCACGTCCATCGGCTTCACCGGCGGCGGCGCGCTCGGCAACGCCGACGACGGCGACGTGCTGCACATGACGGTCGACCCGCGCTTCAACGCGCGTTTCGAGCTCAAGCCGGCGACTGGCCGCGAGATCGTCGCCGAAGCCGCGGGCCTGCGCGTGCACTTCGATCTGGCCAGCGCGCCGCGCGCGCGCGGGCTGAAGATCGACTGGGCCGAGGACGAGCGCGGCGCCGGCCTGTCGATCCACAACCCGAACGCGCCGCCGCCGGTGAAGCCGATGGACGTGCAGCAGCTGCACGACCATCTCGTCGCCGGCACCATCGACGTGGTCGACACGCGGCCGCCGCATGCGCGCTCCATCGCGCCGTTCCCGTATCCGCACGAAGTGCTCGACGAGGACAGCCGCGAGCGCCTCGAGCAGCTGCCGAAGGACGTGCCGCTGGCGTTCCTGTGCCACCACGGCCATTCCAGCCGGCAGGCCGCCGAATACTTCCGCACGCTCGGTTTCCACGACGTCTACAACGTCGAGGGCGGCATCGACGCGTGGTCGGTGCGGATCGATCCGACGGTGCCGCGTTACTGAATGCCGACGTCGGGCCTGCCGGAAGTCCTCTGGCCACATTAGAGTCTTTGCGCTAGTTTCGGGGTCGTCCGGGATCGGACGCGCCGTGGACCCCCGACGGCGGCGCCTCGAATGGTCAGACCAGGAGAAGGATGATGCGCATCTGGGTGGTGGCAGTGACGTCGGCGATGCTCGCCGGGTGTTCGGGCGAAGCCAAGGTCGACGACTCGCCGGCCGGCCTCGCCGCCGACGCGTGCCGCGTCGAACTCGAGCGTCGTCTCGAGGGCAAGCTCTACGAAATGGACCTGTCGGCGCTCGCCGCGAGCATGAAGGACGGCGGCAACGGCACGAAGATGCTCAGCGTGCCGGTCACCACCGAGCCGGGGCTCACGTCGGAAGTGAAGCAGATCATGGAATGCACCGTGCGCTTCGCCGAAGGCAAGGCCACGCCCGACATCGTCGGGTTCGGCTTCAACTGGTGAACCGGGTGGCCCGCTGATGGGCCACGGTCACGATCACGGCCTGGGCTCGATCCGCCACGAGCGTCCGCTGCGGTGGGCGCTGGCGCTGACGGGTGGTTTCCTGCTGGTCGAGCTGGCCGGCGCGTACTTCGCCAACTCGCTGGCGCTGCTGTCCGACGCCGCGCACATGGCGACCGACACGCTCGCGCTCGGCGTCGCGCTGCTCGCGGTCCGGCTCGCGCGGCGTCCCCCCGACGCACAGCGCACCTACGGCTACGCCCGCGTCGAAGCCCTCGGCGCGCTGTTCAACGGGCTGTTGCTGGTGCTCGTCGCCGGCTGGATCCTGTGGGAAGCGGTCGGCCGCTTCCTCGAGCCGCCGCCGGTCGCGACCACGACGATGCTGTTCGTCGCCGCGCTGGGGCTGGTCGTGAATCTCGTCGCGATGCGGCTGCTGAAGGCCGGCAGCGGCGAGAACCTGAACCTGCGCGGCGCCTACCTGGAAGTGTGGGCCGACATGCTCGGCTCGCTCGCGGTGCTGATCGGCGCCGGCGCCATCGCACTCACCGGCTGGCGCTGGCTCGACCCGGCCATCGCGGTGCTGATCGGGCTGTGGGTGCTGCCGCGCACCTGGGTGCTCGCGCGCGACGCGCTGCACCTGCTGCTCGACGGCGTGCCCCGCGGCATGACGCTGGCCGATATCCGCGCGGCGATCCTCGCGCAGCCGGGTGTCGCCGCGGTGCACGACCTGCACGTCTGGTCGCTCGCGTCGAACCAGCCGCTGCTCACCGCGCATGTGGAGGTGGTGCAGGGCGCCGACCCCGACACGACCTGCCGCACCGTCGCCGCGGCGCTGGAGTCCGGCTTCGGCATCGGGCACACGACGCTGCAGATGGAAGCGGCGCGCTGCGGCGGCCACGATTGCGCGGACGGGCCGGTGGCCGGCCACGCGCACGGCGACGGGCACGCGCACGGCCACGCGCACGGCCCGCATCCCTGACGCGTCAGCGCGCGAACATCGCCGCGACGACCGGCGTCGCCAGCGCCGCCCATTCCGAATACAGCGCCGCCGACGGATGCAGCCCGTCCCCGGCGACCCGCGTCGCGCCGTACGCCCGCGACACCGGCGCGATGTCGACGAACGCGACGCCGTGCGCGGCGCAGATCGCCGCGGCCGCCGCGTTGAACGCGTCGAGTTCGCGGGCGATGCCCGCCGTGTCGCGCCCGCTGCGCTGCCCGAACGGCGTGACGCCCCAGTCCGGGATCGCCAGCACGAGCACGCGCGCCGCGCGATCGCCGGCCAGCGCGATCGCACGCCGCAGCAGCCCGGTGAACTCCCGGCGGTAGTCGTCGACGTCGCGCCCGCGGTACTGGTTGTTGACGCCGATCAGCAGCGAGACCACGTCGAAGCGTTCCGGCGCGGCGGCGTCGCCGGGCGGCGCCAGCCCCGCGGCATCCATCGCCGCGGCCAGCTCGTCCGTCGTCCAGCCGGTGGTGGCGACGAGGCGCGGTTCCGCGAACGCGATCCCGTGCGCCCGCAGCGCGGCGACCACCTGGAGCGGCCAGCGCGCGTGCTCGGGCACGCCTTCGCCGATCGTGTAGGAGTCGCCGAGCGCGAGCCAGCGGAACACGGTGCGGCTACGCGACGTGGCGCGCGGGGCGGTGCGCGGCACGGCGTTCGAGCACGCGGTCGATGCGCGCGAACACTTCGGTGATCGTCGCCGCATCGGGCAGCAGCGTCACGCGGAAATGCCGCGATGCCGGCACGTTGAACCCGCTGCCCGGCACGACCAGCACGTCTTCGTGTTCGAGCAGTTCGAGCGCGAAACGCTGGTCGTCGAAGCCGGCCGCGGCGTCGCCGACGATTTCCGGAAACGCGTACAGCGCGCCGCTCGGCGCGACCAGCGACAGGTGCGCGCTGGCCGCGCAGGCGTCGATCACCGCCTGCCGCGACGCGTGCAGCCGGCCGCCCGCGCCGGTGAGTTCGCGGATCGTGTCCGGGCCGGTCAGCGCGGCGGGCACCGCGTGCTGCGCCGGCACGTTCGCGCACAGCCGCAGCGCGCTCAGCAGATCCATCGCATGGTGGTAGTCGCCGATCGCGACCGGATCGCCCGACAGCACCGCCCAGCCGACGCGCCAGCCGCAGGCGCGGTGCACCTTCGACAGGCCGCCGAACGACAGGCAGGGCACGTCGCCGGCGAGCGGCGCCATCGGCTCGAACGCCGCGTCGTCGTAGGTGATGCCGTCGTAGATCTCGTCGGCCATCAGCAGCAGGCGGTGCTTCGCGGCGATCGCGACGAGCGCTTCGAGCAGTTCGCGCGGATAGACCGCGCCGGTCGGGTTGTTCGGGTTGATCACGACCAGCACGCGGGTGCGCGGGGTGATCAGCGCCTCGATCCGCGCCGGGTCGGGCAGGAAACCGTCCGCCGGCGCGCACGGGTAATACACCGGGCGGCCCTGGTTGAGGATGGTCGCGGCGCTCCACAGCGGGTAGTCGGGGCTCGGCAGCAGCACCTCGTCGCCGGGGTTCAGCAGCGCGCGCAGCGAGATGTCGATCAGCTCGCTGACGCCGTTGCCGACGAACACCCGCTCGGCGGTCGCGTGGGGCGTGCCGCGGACGCGATGGAACCCGGCGATCGCCTCGCGCGCCAGCGGCAGGCCCTGCTGGTGCGTGTACGGGTCGGATTCGGCCAGCTGCGCGGCGATCGCCTGCTGCAGATGCGCCGGTGCCCGGAACCCGAAGGCGCCGGGATTGCCGATGTTCAGGCGGATCAGGTCGCGGCCCTGGCCCTCCAGCTCGCGGGCGCGGCGGGACAGCTCGCCGCGGATGTCGTAACGGACCTCGCGCAGGCTCTCGCGGGTCGGCAGGGGGGGGTGGGGCATGCGGGAACAGGCTCGCGCGGCTCGGACTGCGGGCGAGGTTAACGGGTTTTCAG
>CAMPHE010000222.1 GCA_946885815.1 uncultured Arenimonas sp. | reverse complement strand
CGGACTTCTTCACGCGGGAGGGTCGGGATGCGGGGGGCGCATTATCCCGGAAACGCGGAGCCTCAAAGCCACCCTTTCGCCCGCGCCACCCGATACGCCTCGATCCGGTTCTCCGCGCCGAGCTTGCCGATCGCCTCGCTCAGGTAGTTGCGCACGGTGCCCTGCGACAGGTGCAGGCGCTCGGCGATGTCGGCGCTGCGCGCGCCCTCGCCGGCGAGGCGCAGCACCTGGCGCTCGCGTTCGCTCAGCGGATCGGTTTCGCCCCACGCGGCCACGGCGAGCTGCGGGTCGATCGCGCGGCCGCCGGCGTGTACCTGGCGCAGGGCGTGCGCGAGCTGCGCCGAGGGCGCGTCCTTCAGCAGGTAGCCGCGGACCCCGGCGTCGAGCGCGCGGCGCAGGTAGCCGGCGCGCGCGAACGTGGTGAGGATCACGACGCGCGTCGCCAGTTCACGCTCCTGCACCTTCAGCGCGAGGTCGAGCCCGGTCAGGCCCGGCATTTCGATGTCGGTGACCAGCAGGTCGGGCGAATGCGCCAGCACCTCGCGCCATGCGGCGTCGCCGTCGCCGGCCTGCGCGACGATCGCCAGCTCCGGTTCCAGCCCGAGCAGCGCCGCGAGCGCGCCGCGCACCATCGCCTGGTCTTCGGCCAGCACGATGCGGATCATCGTGGCGCCTCGAGCCGCGCGGTCGACGGCAGCACCAGCCGCAGCCGCGTGCCGCCGGCGGGGGGACTGTCGACTTCCAGCCGCCCGCCGATGCCTTCCAGCCGTTCGCGCATGCCGGCCAGCCCGTGGCCGCTGCGATCGATGCCGCCACGGCCGTCATCGGCGATCGACAACACCGGTGCCCCGTCCACCAGCGCGAGGTCGACGTCGACGCGCGACGCCCCGGCGTGCCGCAGCACGTTCGTCACCGCTTCGCGCAGGCCCATCGCCAGCACCGATTCGGCGGCCGGATCGAGCCCGACCGGCGCGAGACGCTGGTCGAGTGGAATCTCCGCCGACAGCAGCGCCAGACGCGCGGCGGCGAGTTCGGCCTGCAGGCCGGTCGCGCGGATGCCGGCGACCGCTTCGCGCACCTGCGCCAGCGCCTGCCGCGCGACGGATTCGACTTCGCCGATCTGCGCGCGCGCCGCCGCCGGGTCGCTCGCCACCAGCCGCCCGGCGAGCTCGCTCTTGAGCGCGACCAGCGACAGCGTGTGGCCGAGCAGGTCGTGCAGGTCGCGGCCGATCCGCTCGCGTTCGGCGAGCGCCGCCAGCCGCGCCACTTCGTCGCGGCTGAGCCGCAGCTCCGCGTCGCGACGTTCGCGGTCGCGCGCGAACAGCACGCTGCCGAGCACGAGCGTGCCGATCACCACCACCATCAGCGCGTAGCCGGCGGCGAGGCCGCGCGTCGGCATCACGAGGAAGAATTCGCCGGTCACCGCCACCAGCAGCGCCACGGCGACCACCACCGCCGTGCGCGGCCGCAGCGTCGCCGCCGACATCGCGATCGCATAGATCACGAACGTGTTGCCGCCGGGATTGAACGCGATCAGCACGAAGCCGATCGCCGCGACCGCGCCGATCATCCAGCGGCGACGCACCATGTCGCGCCGGAACGCGAAATGCAGCGGCAGGAATACCGCGATCGCGGCGAGGCCGGACCACACGGCCACGGCCGGAAACCGCGGCCAGAACAGCAGCGGCAGGAACACGAAGACGAGGTACACCAGCTCCGCCGCCGGCCGTTCGGTCGGCGGCGGCGCGGGCCGGTCGGTGGACAGTCGCGCGGTCATTGCGGCGGACCTTAGCGGATTTCCACCTGGTCCAGATCGAACGCGAACTCGCCCACGTCGGGCGTCGTGATCGCGAACGCGCGCACCTGCGCGAGGTCGGCGCCGGCGAAGCCGTCGAGCGGCACGACCACCGGCGCCCAGCCGGGGCCGGTCGGCACCGTCTGCACCGCCGGCGCCATGCCCTGCGCGCCCGAGAACAGCAGCACCGCCACGCGGCGGCCGTCGCCGCGGACGTGGAACGCGAGCTCGCGCAGTCCGGTCGCGTCGAGCGGCTGCATCATCCGGTCGCCCGGGTTCAGGAACGCCCCGGCCCAGCGCTGCGACGCGCCCTCCCGTACCGTCCCGGCGACGCGCATCGCGCCGGCACTGTCGCCGGCACCCCCGTCGATGCGCGCGATCGTCGCGTCGGACGCGCCGCCGGCCATCCGGTCGCTCGTCGCCATCCAGCCGCTGCCGAGCCGGCTGTCGATGCGTTCGCCGTCGAAGTGGCTGACCACGCCCGCCGCGAGCGCCGGCACGTCCTCGGCGACGACGCGGCGATCGACGGGCCGGCCGTTCTTCCACACGCCGACGATCGAGCGGGTCGCCGCGATGTCGTTGCCGGGATGGCCTTCGACGAGCACGAGATCGGCGCGCAGCCCCGGCGCGATCCGGCCGCGGTCGGCGAGACCGAACGCGCGCGCCGGCACCGAGGTCGCCGCGGCCAGCGCCTCCGTCGGCGACAGTCCCCCCTCCACCAGCCACTGCAGTTCGCCGTGCAACGACACGCCGTGTGCGGTGCCGGCGTTGGGCGCATCGGTGCCGGCGATGATCGGCACGCCGGCGGCATGCAGCCGGCGCACGCTCTCCAGCGCGTTGTCGAACAGCACGGCCGCGGTGTCGCCGAACGGGCGCGCGCCGCCGAGCGACTGCGACTGCACCGGCGACAGCCAGCCGCGCAGCCGCGGGTCGTCCGTCAGGGTCTGCGGGCGGCCCGCGAACGCGGCGATCACCGACAGCGTCGGCACCACGAACGCACCGCGCTCGCGCGCGAGCGCGACGAACGCCGCGTCCGCCGGCGCGTCCTGGAACACGTGGACCAGGCCGTCGGCGCCGTCGCGCAGCGACTCACGCGCGTGTTCCTGCGCCGAGGCGTGCACGAGCGCGCGCCGGCCGCGGGCGTGCGCGGCGGCGATCACCGCCGCCGCCGTGGCCGCGTCGAGGGTCGGCAACGCGCGGTCGGTGTCGTAGACGTGCAGGTCCTCGCGGACGAGCTTGATCCAGTCCGAGCCTTCGGCGACGCGCGCGTCCACCCACGCGCCGGCATCCGCCGGCGCCCGCAACACCGGCACGGCGATGCCGAACTGCGTACCGTGGCCACCGTCGGCGGTCGCCAGCAGGCCCGCCGAATACAGGTCCGCGGCGACGGCAGGCGACGCGGGATCCTCGCGTTCCCTTCGCGCATCGGGCAGCTGCGCCGGGTCGCTGAACATGTCGAGCATCGTCGTCACGCCGAAGCGCAGCGCGTCGCGGCGCGCGTCGCCCCACGTGTGCACGTGGCCGTCGATCAGCCCCGGCAGCAGCGTGCGACCGCGGCCGTCGATCGCGTCCATGCCGGCCGGCAGCGCCACGTCGGCGCCCACGTCGGCGATCAGGCCGTCGCGCACGCGCACCGTCATGCCGTCGACGAAACGTTCTCCGTCGAAGACGCGGACGTCGCGGATCGCGAATCCGTCGGGCGCGGGCGCCGGCCCGCCGGTCTCGGCCGCGCTGCGCCACAGCAGCCCGCCCAGCACGATCACGCCGACGGCCACGCCCACCTTCGCGGCGTTCATCGGCGACCGCCGTGCGACCGCAGCCGCAGTGCCGCCAGCGACAGGAACAGCACGGTCGTCGCCGCGAGCACGCCGGCATGCAGCGCGTAGTCGACGCCGCTCTCCTGCCCGACGATGCCGAGCGCGATGCGTCCGAGGTGGTAAGCCGGCCACAGCACGGCGAGCTTCTGCACGATCGCCGGGAAGACGAACAGCGGCAGCCACAGGCCCGACAGAAGCGCCATCGGCAGATACACCAGGTTCACCACCGCCACTGCCCCCTGCCCTCTCGCGAGCGCGCCGATCAGCAGGCCGAGCGCGCAGAAAGGCAGCGTCCCGGCGACCAGCACGCCGCACAGCTGCGCCCATTGCACGATCCCGATGCGGACGCCGCCGAGC
>CAMPHE010000221.1 GCA_946885815.1 uncultured Arenimonas sp. | reverse complement strand
AGCGTCGACGCCTTCAGCAGCGTCCACGCCTCGCTCGCGTCGGCGTCGGCGCTTTCCAGCACCAGGCGCGCCGGCGGGCGCGGCGACTTCACGTAACGCTCGAAGCGGTACGCGCCCAGGCCCCAGCCGAGCAGCGCGCGGCCCGGGTCGACCGCGACCGGCGAATCCGGCGACAGCCGGTACGTGCCTTCCGGCAGCAGCGCCGGCAGGTGCGACAGGGCCAGCGGGTCGGTCGCATCGGCGATACCGGCCAGCGCGAAGGCGGGACGGCCGTTCGCCCCGGGGACGAGGAGCGGTGCGCCGACCTGCGCGCGGAACCCGTGCGCGTCCAGCCACGCCTGTACCGGCTCACCCTGCCGCGCGCGCCAGCCGTCGTAACCGGTACGGTCGACCAGCAGCAGCGGAAGCGCGGCGTCGCGCTGGTCGGGGCCGGCGAAGCAGGGCGGCAGGCTCATCGGGGCTCCGTATCGTGGGCATCCAGCCAGTCGGCGAGGCCCGACAGCGTAGCGAATTCGAGGTCGGGTCGCGGCAGGCCCGCCGGCCAGCGTTCGTCGCGACGATTGATCCAGCAGCTGCGCATCCCGGCGCGGTGGGCGCCATGCACGTCCAGCACCGGGTCGTCGCCGACGTGCAGCACGTCGGCCGGCGCGACGCCGAGGCGCTCGCAGGTGGCGTGGAAGATCGGCGTGTCGGGCTTGGCGTGGCCGTGGTCGCGCGCGCTGACGAAGCAGCGGAAATGCGCGTCGATGCCGATGCGCCGCAGGTCGGCGTTGCCGTTGGTCAGCGCCGCGACCGGCCGTTTCGCCGCGATCCGGCGCAATGCGTCGAGCGCGTCGGGGAAGAATTCGACGGCGTTGCGCGACGCGTAGAACGCCTCGAACGCCGGATCGGCATGCGCCGCGTCGTCGCCGGCGAGCTCCAGCGCCCGCTGCAGCGACAGCATGCGCTGGTGGGTGAAGTCGTGGGCGTGCTGCGGGTGCTCGGCGGCGATCTGCTCGCGCAGCCGGCGCATGCGGTGGATCGGGAAGGCGTCGGCCGTGCGCGGGCAGTTCGCGCGCAGGAACGCGTCGAGCGCCTGCTCGGCGCGTTCGATCGACGGCCAGATCGGCCACAGCGTGTCGTCGAGATCGAGGCTGACGGCGGCGGGTGGCGTGCGCATGCGCGCAGGATACCGCGCCTCCCCCTTGCGCCTCCTATTCAAGCATGCGCGCCCAGTGTTCCCAGCCGCGCACGCGCGACGCGACGATCTTCAGGCAGACCAGCATCGGCACCGCCACGAGCAGCCCGATGATGCCCCACAGCCACCCCCACACCAGCAGCCACAGGATGATCGCCAGCGGGTTGATGTGCATCGTGCGCCCGAGCACCAGCGGCGTCAGCAGCTGGCTTTCGAGCGCATGCAGGAACAGGAAGCCGGCGGCCGGCAGCGACGCCATGCCGAGCGAGTCGAATTCCGACAGGCCCACGAGCAGCAGCAGCGCGGCGGTGATCAGCGGCCCGAGGAACGGCGTCAGGTTCAGCACCGCCGCCAGCACGCCCCACAGCAGCGGGTCGTCGACGTCGAGGTAGTACAGCCACGCCGCGGTGGCCGCGCCCAGGACCGTGCTGGTGGCGCTGATCGTGAGCATGTAGCGCGACAGGTCGCTCTGGATCTCCTGCACGATGTCGCCGGTGAGCTTGCGGTGCGCGCGCGTCGGCCGCAGCGTCAGCAGCTTGTTGAGCACGTCGTCGCCGAAGACCAGGAACGCGAACGTCAGCAGGATCACCGCCAGCGTGCTGCCCAGCACCTTCGGCGTCGCCGACAGCAGGTCGGCGCGCGGCGGGCGCACGACCACGCGTTCGACGTTGTCGTCGTCCTCCCCGGTGATCGTGTCGAGCGTTTCGCCGGCCTTGGTCGCTTCCTGGATCGGCGCGACCATCTCGCGCAGCTTCGGCGCCGCGTCGCGCAGCACGAACGGCACCCGTCGCGCCCAGTCGCCGGCCGGCCCGGCGACGAACATGCCCAGGGCGCCGACGCCGGCCAGCATGCCCACCACCAGCAGCAGCGCGCCCATCCAGCGCGGCAGCCAGCGCAGCGGCATCCGGTTGAGCAGCGGGCTCAGCAGCAGCGCGAAGAAACCGGCGACGACGATCGGCAGGATCAGGCTGCTGGCGAAATAGCAGGTGTAGAGGATCACGCCGAGCACGAGGATCGACAGCATCCGCGCGTTCGCGCGCAGCGCCGCGAGCCGCTGCGAATGCGCCGACGCCGGCGGCTCGGGATCGACGTCGGCCGGAAGCGTCACCGTGATCGGGCCGGCCGGCTCGGGCACGACGTCGTCGACGGTCGGCGGCGACGCGTCCGGCGCGGACGTGTCGCCCGGCGACGGGGCGTCGGGGCCGGCGGCCGGCGGATCAGGATCGGGGGTCGACATCGCCGGCGTCCGGGGTCACTTCGGCCACGACCTGGTCGGCGACTTCCTCGGCGACGTCGTCGGCCGCCCGTTCCACTTCCTCGCCGGCGACCTGGCCCGCGGCCAGGCCCGCCATCAGGCTGGGCAGCACGGTTTCCATCACCAGCGAGAACAGCGGCGCGGTGATCGTGCCGCCGCGCGCCTGCACCGCACCGCCGGCCGCGCGCGGCACGTGCAGGCCGGCGAAGGCACCGAGCGTCAGGCCGGTGACGACGATCCGCAGGGGCGTCGCCACGCGACGCAGTTCCTTCTGCACGCGCACCTTCGCATCCTGCGCCTGCACGCGCGCCTGCACGCAGGCCGCCTCGGCGGCCGCGACGTAGAGCACGCGCTCGTCGACCCGGAGTCTCATTCGGCGTCGGTCTCCGCGGGATGCGACGCCCGTTCGGGCGACGGGTGCGCCGGATCGTCGGGCGTCGGCGCCAGCCCCCGCTCGAACTGGCGCCGCGTCGCCTCGAAGTCGGCGTAGCGGAACTCGGCGCGCGCGCGCCGCATCGTGAACCACCCGGCGAACGCGCTGGCCACCAGCGGGATCAGCAGCGCCATCACCACGGGCACGCCGGCCCAGAACAGCAGGTAGACGACCAGCGCGGTGAGCAGCGCGAACGCGGTGCCGAAGCCGATCATCGCCAGCAGCAGGTACACCAGGCCGATCACCGTCGCGTCGCGCGCCAGCGCGAACTCGGCCAGGAACAGCCGCTTCAGGGCGCGCAGGCCGATCGAATAGGCGGCCAGGCCGTCGCGCACCGCGGCGAACAGCGCCTTGGCGTCGTCGGTGACGGTGCCGGGCTCGCCCGGGTGGTCGTCGGGCTCCGGCTCGCGCTCCGGCGCTGCCGGCGTGTCCGGCGGCGGGTCGGCGGGCGGCGTGCCGTGGTCCGGCGGAAGCTCTTCCGGTGGCGGCGTCTGCTTCTCGTCGGCCATCGCCGGGGCTTACTTGCGGCGCGTCAGCGCGGCCAGCAGATAGCCGGCGGCGAACGCGACGCCGAACGCCGGCAGCGGTTTGTCGCGGATCAGCTGCTCGGCGTCGCCGAGCATCTCGCGACCCTTGTCGAGCAGCGACTGCAGCTTGTCGTCGATCTCCAGCCGCGCTTCGCGGGCCGCGGCGGCGCCGGCGTCGAGCGCTTCGGTGACGCCGGCCGCGATCGCGTCCTTGGCCTCGCCGAGATTGTCCTTCGCCGCGTCCATGTGGCTGGCCGGGGTGTCGGGCATGAATTCGCCGGTACGCGGGTTGCGCGCAGTGTTCATGGTGGGCTCCCTGTGGTCGGGATCACGATACACCCGGGGGATGTGGGGGCGGTGTGGTGATGGGGGCCTGTAGGAGCGGCTTCAGCCGCGACGGCGTGATCCCGAGCGAAAGCATTCGCGGCTGAAGCCGCTCCTACGTTCGGCTATCTCATCACGAGATACCCGAACTGCCTCCCCCTCGCGACACTCAGCACCAGGTCGTCCGGTTCGCCGGCCAGCGCGGCGCGGAACGCCGGCAGTCCGTCCACGTCGCGGCGGTTGACCTGGCCGATGCGGTCGCCGGCGCGCAGGCCGT
>CAMPHE010000220.1 GCA_946885815.1 uncultured Arenimonas sp. | reverse complement strand
GGGAACACCTTGGTGATGCAGGCGGTCTTCAGCCCCTTCTGGGCGAGGCCGAAGGTGGCGCGCAGGCCGGCGCCGCCGGCGCCGACGACGACCATGTCGTAGACGTGTTCGTGGATCTTGTAGGCGGTGGTCATGGCGTTCTCAGGGAGCGAAGACGAGGCGGCCGATGGCCAGCAGCGAAGCGACGACGGCGAGCGCGCAGGCGAACTTCACCAGCACCTGCAGCACGATCTCGGCCGTTCCGTGCACGTAGTCCTCGATGACCACCTGCAGCCCCTGCTGCACGTGCCAGAACGTCGCCAGCACGAACGTCGCGAGCAGCGTCGCGGTGAGCGGGCGGGCGACGGCGGCGCGGGCGGTGTCGAGCTCGGCGCCGATCATGCCGATCGAAAACAGCACGAACCACGGCGTGAGCAGCGCCAGCGCGATCGACGACAGTCGCAGCGCCCACCAGTGGCCGGTGCCGTCCTTCGCCGAGCCGAGGCCCTTCGCCCGGGCGAGCGGATGCTGGAGGCTCATCGCGCCGCTCCCAGCCCGATCCACCACAGCAGCGCGGTGACGGCGACGGTGAGCGCGATCACGGCATAGCCGGTGCGGTACGCGGTCGGGATGTCGTAACCCAGCCCGGCATCCCAGAACAGGTGCCGCAGGCCGTTGAAGAAGTGGTAGACCAGCGCGGCCGTGAGCAGCATCAGCACGCCGGTGCCCGGCAGCGACGCGAGCGCGGCCGACAGCGACGCGAACAGTCCGGGGTCGAAGGCCAGCGCGACCAGCCACCCGACCACCAGCAGCACGCCGGCCGACAGCACGACTCCGGCGGCGCGGTGCAGGATCGACAGCACGCTCGTGAGTTGCGGGCGGTAGTACGGCCCGATCATGAAGGGGGAAAGCGGACGTTCGCGCGTCGCCATGGCGTCTCTGCAGTGGGTTCGGAGGGGCGCGCCGGGGCGCGATCAGAAATCGATGCAGCGGCCGTTCTTTTCCCAGTCGCCGTAGCGCGTGGGTTCCGGTCCGTCGCGACCGCCCACCTCGGGCGCCGGCACCGCGCCGTCGCCGGGGTGCCGGGGGTCCGTGAGAGGGGCTTCGGCGGTTTCGCCTATGATTCGCGGCTCGGTCGCCATGCCGCAATGTTAAGTCCCCGCCTCCATGTCGTTCAAGCCGGATTCCGCTCCGCCCTTCGCCCTCGCCGGTTTCGGCGTCATGACCGCTCGCGGCCGGGACGCGGCCGCATTCCTGCAGGCGCAGACGATGAACGACGTCGGCAGGCTGGAGACGGGTCACTGGCACTGGAACGGCTGGCTGACGCCGAAGGGTCGGGTCGTCGCGCTGTTCGCGCTGCTGCGCACCGGCGACGACGAATTCGCGCTCGTGCTGCCGGACCACCCGGCCGACGCACTGCGGGAGGCGCTGCAGCGCTACGTGTTCCGCAGCCGGGTGGCACTGGCGGCCGACGGCATGTGGCGGGTCGCCGGCGGGTCACCGGTCGCCGGCTGCACCGGCGCGGTCGCCGCGAGGGCCGACGGCGGGTGGGCGCTGGATTTCGGTGGCGACGGCGGTCCGCGCACGCTCCGGCTGCTGCCCGCCGACTGCGAGGTCGCGACGCCGAACCCGGCGACCGACGCGGCGTGGCGCGCCTTCGACATCGCGCACGGGCTGCCCCGGCTGGGCCCGGACCAGGTCGCCGCGTGGACGCCGCAGATGCTGTCGCTGGAGCGCCTCGGGGCGTTTTCGCTGAAGAAGGGCTGCTACCCGGGACAGGAGATCGTCGCGCGCACGCATTACCTCGGTCAGGCCCGGCGTGAACTGGCGCGGCTGCGCGGCCACGACCTGGAAGAAGGTGCCGCGGTGTCCGACGGCGAGCGCGATGCCGGGAAGGTCGTCTGCGTCACCGCCGACGGTAGCGAGGCGCTCGCGGTGCTCGCCGCCGACGCCGGCGAACGGCTGGAAACCGCCGGACGGCCGATCACGCGCACGCCGCCGCGTGAAGGACTGCGACGCGTCACATAGTGGGGTTTCGCGCATGGCGCGCGCCGTTGATCGGTGCTATACCCCGCGCACAGGGAGGGAACACCACATGAAACTGAACCACGTCATCGCGGCGCTCGTGCTGTCGTTTTCGGCAGCCCCGGCACTGGCCGCGAACTACACGCTGGCGGTCGAGCCGAACTACCCGCCGCGGGTCGCGCAGGAGGTCTACACGCCCCTGCTGGAATACCTGTCGCGCAGCACCGGCCACACCTTCACGCTGCGCACGGCCACGAACTACCACGTCTACTGGCGGGACCTGCGTTCCAACGCGAAGACGGATTTCGCGTTCGAGGAAGCGCACTTCACCGACTACCGCATCGACCGGCTCGGATTCCGGCCGCTCGTGCGCACGGTCGAGGGCACGAAATACCTGCTGCTGGCCGACGCGGCGATCGCCGAGGACGGCCTCCCCGGCCTGATCGGCTATCGCGTGGTCAGCATGCCCGCGCCGAGCATGGGCAACCTGCTGCTCGCCGAGCTCTACCGGAATCCGATCGCGGTGCCCGACATCGTGACCACCGCCAAGCGCTGGACCGACGGCGTCGACATGGTGTTCGCCCAGGAAGCCCGCGCGGCGATGGTGCCGATGTACATCGCCCAGCAGTATCCGAACCTGGTGGCGGTGAACGAGTCGCGCGAGTTCACGGGCCGCACGCTGTCCGCCGGCGGTACCGTGCCCGCGGACGTCCGCAAGGCCGTCACCGACGCGATGCTGAAGCTGCACGAAGACAACGCGCTGTACGAAGTGCTCGCCGAACTGGGCACCACGCAGTTCGTCGCGGCCAAGCGCGACGACTATGCGGGCAACGAGCGGCTGCTGCGGGGCGTGTTCGGGTACAAGGCCAAGGCCGCGTCCGAGGCCATCGCCGACACCGAGGCGCCCGGAACCGGTGGCACCGCGCCGCCGCCGGGCGTCGAGGAAGAGGAAGAAGCGGTGGGCGGCATCCAGGTCACGGCCGACAACTGAGCCGCAGCCACCGCCGAACCACGAAGGCCGGCGCGAGCCGGCCTTTCGTTTCGCGAACCGGGGGTCAGTCGGCCTCGAAGTAGATGATGTCGCCGGTGTTGACGCCGAAGCTCTGGCCCAGGCTGATGGTGCCGGACTTGCGCAGGTGCAGTTCGTCGCGATGCACCTTGATCTCCTCGTCCTCGCCGATGCGCACGTAGGTGCCGTTCGTGGAGCGGTCGGCGACCATGAAATGCCCGCGCTTGTATTCGATCAGCGCGTGCGCGCGGCTCACCCAGTCGGCCTCGATCACCAGCGAATTCCCCGGCTCCCGGCCCATCGAAAACGGCTGCGAATGCACGTCGAGTTCGATCTGCTGGGCGCGATGACGCAGCCGCAGCTTCGCCGCTTCCTCGTCGCCGGCCATGTCGGCGCCGACGCGGATCGCGGTCTGCACCATCGTCATGCCGGAAGTGTCTTCCTGCCAGACGATGTCCACGATCTCGATCGGCAGCAGCTTGCCGCTGACGCGCGCCTTGCCGAGGCTGCGAGCTTCCGGAACCTTGCCGGTGAGGCTGTCGTACGTCGCGGCCGTGGTGACGACCTGCTCGCGCTTGGCGAGCGACGCCATCCGGGCGGCGGTGTTCACCGCGTCGCCGTAGACGTCGCCGTCGTCCTCGACCAGCGCGTCGCCATGGTGCATGCCGATGCGTACCGCCAGGCTGTCGCGGACGAAGTCGATGTCGCGGCCCATGCGCCGCTGCATGTCGCACGCGGCGAGCACGCCGTTGAGCGCCGCCGGGAACGTGCACATGATCTCGTCGCCGATCGTCTTGATCACGCGGCCGCCGTGCTGCTCGCAGACCTTCGTCAACGCGCCGAGCACGTTCGCGATCAGCCGCCGCGCCTCGTGGTCACCCTTGGTCTCGAACAGCCTCGTGCTGCCGCTGACGTCGGCGAACAGGATGGTCTGGGGCCGGGACTGGGTCATGAGGGGGAGTCTAGGCGATGCCCGGGGGCGCGTCATTCACCCGGGCACCAACGCCG
>CAMPHE010000219.1 GCA_946885815.1 uncultured Arenimonas sp. | reverse complement strand
CGCGACCGCGAGGAGGCGATCGCCGCGGCGAAGTTCCCGTCGTGGATGCTGCCGGTGAACCAGTTCGGCAACCTCGGCAGCTTCTTCGCGCAGCTCGGTTCGGGGCAGAGCCTGCAGCCGTTCCGCGAGGTGAAGCACTACGACGATTTCCTGGCGCGCATCGCCCGCTTCCCGGTGCTGAACGATTCGATGATCGCCAACATGCGCGAAGGCATCGCCGCCGGCGTGGTGCAGCCGAAGATCATCGTCGAGAAGGCCATCCCGCAGTACGCGGCGCACATGGTCGACGACCCGGAACAGTCGGTGTTCTGGGGGCCGATCGCCGCGATGCCCGAATCCTTTCCCGCCGAAGAGCGCGAGCGGCTGACGGCCGCGTACCGCGCCGCGATCGCCGAAACGCTGGTGCCGGCATACGCGAAGATGCACGCGTTCCTGCAGGACGAGTACCTGCCGAAGGCGCGCAACACCGTCGGGATCGGTTCGCTGCCCGACGGCAAGGCGTGGTACGCGCATCTCGTCGCGTCGCGCACCACCACCGATCTCGAGCCCGAGCAGATCCACCGTTTCGGGCTGGACGAGGTCGCGCGCATCCTGTCGGAGATGAACGCCGTGCGCGAGCAGGTGGGTTTCGAAGGCGACCTGCCGGCGTTCTTCGAACACCTCGAAACCGACGACCGCTTCTACTTCGCGAGCGAGGAGGAAGCGCTGCAGGCCTATCGCGACCAGCAGGCGAAGATCAAGACGCTGCTGCCGAAGCTGTTCGACATCGCGCCGAAGACCGATTACGAAGTGCGGCCGGTCGAGGCGTTCCGCGCCCAGTCGGAGGCCGGCGCGTCGTACCAGGCGCCGGCGCCGGACGGTTCGCGCCCGGGCGTGTTCTACCTCAACACGTACAACCTGCGGGCGCAGCCGAATTTCCTCGTCGACACGCTGTCGATCCACGAGGCGTCGCCGGGGCACCACTTCCAGATCTCGATCCAGCAGGAGATCGGGGAACTGCCGGCCTTCCGGCGCTTCGGCGGCTACACGGCGTTCTCGGAGGGCTGGGCGCTGTATGCCGAATCGCTGGGCAAGGAACTCGGCGTGTTCACGGATCCTTACCAGTGGTATGGCCGGCTGAGCGACGAGCAGCTGCGCGCGATGCGGCTGGTGGTCGACACCGGGCTGCACCATTTCGGCTGGACCCGGCAGCAGGCGATCGATTACATGCTCGCCAACTCGTCGATGGCCGAGAGCGACGTCGTCGCCGAGGTCGAGCGTTACATCGTGATTCCCGGCCAGGCACTGGCGTACAAGGTGGGCGAGCGGGTGATCCGGCAGCTGCGCGAGGAGGCCGAACGCGAACTCGGCGAGCGTTTCGACGTGCGCGCGTTCCACCGCGAGGTGCTGACCGACGGCGCGCTGCCGATGGACGTCCTGCAGCCCCAGATCCGCGCCTGGATCGGCAGGCAGAAGGCCACCGCCGAGCCCGCATGACCGCCCCGCGCCCCGACGCGCCGCCCGCCACGCCCGGCGTCCGCTTCCCGCCGCCGCTGATCTTCCTGCTCGGGCTCGGCGCCGGCATCGCGCTCGACCGCGGCGTCCGGCCATGGCCGCTGATCGGCGGCGAGACCGCGTGGTGGCTGTACCCGATCGCCGGCGCGTTCGCGCTGCTGGCGCTGTGGCTGATGGGCGGCGCGCTGGGGGTGTTCCGCCGCTTCGGCAACGACCCGCGCCCGTGGCGCGAGGACGCCGCGCTCGTCGTCGACGGCATCTACCGGCACACGCGCAACCCGATGTACGTCGGCATGGCGCTGCTGCACGTCGCGATATCGCTCGCGCTCGACATGGCCTGGCCGCTGCTGATGCTCGTGCCGGTGCTGCTGCTGATCCGCGTGTACGTGATCGCGCGCGAGGAGGCCTACCTCGCCCGCCGCTTCGGCCACGACTACGCCCGCTACAAATCCCGCGTCCCCCGCTGGCTCTGATGGCGTTCGACGCGTTCGCGCTCATCTTCGCGATGCTGGCCGTCGGACTGGCGTGCCGGCGCCTGCGCGTGTTTCCCGACAGCGCACCGGCGGTGCTGAACCAGGTGGTGATCGTCGTCTGCCTGCCGGCGGCGATCCTGCTGTACGCCCCGCGGCTGCAGCTCGATGCGACGGTGGTGGTGGTCGCCGCCGTGCCGTGGGCGCTGCTCGCCGCGACGATCGGGCTGGTCACCGTCGCGTCGCGCTGGCTGCGGCTGCGGCGCGACGAGCACGCCGTGCTGCTGCTCTGCGTCGCGCTCGGCAACACCAGCTTCCTCGGCTACCCGCTGGTGCGCGCGCTGGTCGGCGAGGACGCGCTGCCCTACGCGGTCATCTACGACCAGTTCGGCGCCTTCCTGATCCTGTCCACCTTCGGCCTGTGGGTACTCGCCCGCTACGGCGGCGACGAGAAACCCACCGTCACCGCGATCGCGAAGCGCATCGCCACCTTCCCGCCGTTCGTCGCGCTGCTGGTCGGCCTGACCGTGATGCCCGCACAACCGCCGGCATGGATCGCCGACGGCCTGCAGCGCCTCGCCGACGCGCTGCTGCCGCTCGTGGTGCTGGCGATCGGCCTCGGCCTGCAGCTGAACCTGCCGCGCGACGAGCTGAAGCCGCTCGCCGCCGGCCTCGCGCTGAAACTGGCCGTGCTGCCCCTGCTCGCCCTCGGCCTCGCGCCGCTGCTCGGCCTGCACGGCACGGCCCGCGACGCCGTCGTGCTGGAATCGGCCATGCCGCCGATGGTCACCGCCGCGGCACTGGCGGTGTCGCACGGCCTCGCCCCCCGGCTGGCGACCGCGCTGGTCGGCGTCGGGATCGTCCTGTCACTTGCTACGCTGCCGGCGTGGGCGTGGCTGCTCGCGCGCCTGGCCTGAAACCCGCCGGAGACACTGTCGATGGGCCGCCCCTGGAGGGCTGATGGACCTGATGCCGTTCCTGGGGTTGATGGCGCAGAAACAGGCTTCCGACCTGTTCATGAGCGTCGGCGCGCCGCCGTGCATCAAGATCGACGGCGTCACCAGCGCGATCGTCGAGCAGCGGCTCACCACCGCCGAGGTGTCGGCGATGGCGCTGTCGGTGATGAGCGACCGCCAGCAGCGCGACTTCTCCGCGGACTGGGAAATGAACCTCGCGCTCGGCATCGAGGGCGTCGGCCGCTTCCGCATCAACGTCTACCGCCAGCGCGGCGAACCGGCGCTCGCGGTGCGCTACATCACCGACCGCATCCCGACGATCGACGAACTGCACCTGCCGGCGCGGCTGAAGGACATCGTGATGATGCAGCGCGGGCTCGTGCTGCTGGTCGGCGCCACCGGCACCGGCAAGTCGACCACGCTCGCGGCGATGATCGACCACCGCAACGCCAGCGTGACCGGCCACATCCTGTGCGTCGAGGACCCGATCGAATACGTGCACGCGCACCGAAAGTCCGTCGTCGACCAGCGCGAGATCGGCTTCGACACGAAGAGCTACGCCGACGCGCTGAAGAACGCGCTGCGGCAGGCGCCGGACGTGATCCTGATCGGCGAGATCCGCGACCGCGAGACGATGCAGGCCGCGATCGCCTACGCCGACACCGGCCACCTGTGCCTCGCGACGCTGCACGCCAGCAACGCGAACCAGGCACTCGACCGCATCATCAACCTGTTCCCGGAATCGGCGCGCCTGCAGCTGCTGATCGACCTGTCGCTGAACCTGAAGGCGGTGATCGGCCAGCGCCTGCTGAAGGGCGCGCAGAGCAAGCGCATTCCCGCGGTCGAGATCATGCTGCTGACGCCGTACATCGCCGACCTGATCGCGAAGGGCGACGTGGCGACGGTGAAGGACGCGATGAAGGCCGGCGGCGAAGTCGGCATGCAGACCTTCGACCAGGCGTTGTTCGACCTGTACGTGCGCGGCGAGATCGTGCTCGCGGAAGCGCTGGCGCACGCGGACTCGAAGACCGATCTCGGGCTGCGGATCCGGCTGCATGAAAGCAAGGTCGGGGGGCTGACGGAGTTCGGCAGCATGGCGCTGCACGAACC
>CAMPHE010000218.1 GCA_946885815.1 uncultured Arenimonas sp. | reverse complement strand
CGGGCAGCTGGTCGCGCGAGGGGACGGTGACGCGGCTGAGCAGCCAGACGCAGGGCTGCGATTGATCGGGGAGCGGCCGAGCCGGACGCATCCGCCGCGCGCGTTCTGCGTCGCGCTGGCGGGTGCGTTCGCCGCGATCACGGGCCCGGTGCCTGCCCAGGTGATCGTTCCGATTCCGGACTCCGTGCCGGAATCGGTGATCATCGAAGCGCCGCGGGTCATCCGGACGTCGACCGCCGTCGAAGCGATCACGCTCGACGTCGGCACGGGCCATCCTGACCGCGTGGCGCTGGCGTACACCGCGTCGCTGGTGCGACCGCGCGCGACCGCGGTGACGCTCGCGCCGACCCCGGACCCGTACGTGACGCCGGAGGCGCGGCACGTCGAGCGGATCGCCAACCCGCACGGCCTGTTCGGCGGCGATACGCTGGCGATCGCCCTCGTCGAGGATCCGCGCGGTGGCGCGATGATCGCGATCGGATCCGATCTCGACAACGACGGTCTGCCGTCGCCGGGCGAGGAGGTCTGCCGCGCGGCCAGCGTCGACTTCGTCGCGACCTGCTCGATGTTCCACCTCCATGATTCGTGGGCGATGGCGTGGACGCCGCTGGACGGGGATTCGCCGGTCGTGGTCACCACCGGCGTCGCCGGGGACGCCGGATCGGTGGGCGTGCTGGAAGGCAGGACATGGATTTCGGCCGCTGGTCGGAGCGATGCCGAGGGTCGCGTCCGTACGCGCTGGAGCACTGACGCGCCGATGATGCCGGACGGCGGCATGGGGTTCGGCGTCGTGGTGGTCGATCTCGAAGGCGATCTGGGCGTGGGCAGCGTCGCCCACCGCACCGTGGTCCCGATCCGTATCGTGCGCGACGGCCTCGCGCAGGTGCCGCGGGCGCTGAGCGTCGCGCCCTTCACGCCGACGCCGGAGATCCGCGTCGGGCCCGGCGCGTTTCCGGACGCGATGATCGTCGACGTTCCGCCCGGCGTGTCCTTCCTCGAACTGCTGCTCTCGGCCGACTACAACGTCAAGGGCGGTTCCCTCGCCGTCTGGCGCGATCCCGCCCCGGACTACGGCGGTCCGGCGATCCCGGCGTTCGACCGGACCCGGCCGGATGTACTGACCGGGCGCAAGCTCAGCTTCGCCAGCGTGTTCGACGGCGAACTCGGAGGCCGCTGGTATGTCGCGCCGATACATGCCGAGGCGACACCGCGGATGATGAGCGTCTACGCGTCGGTGGGCTCGACGACGAGTACCGAACCGGTGGAGGTCCGCGCCGGGTCGTACTACAACCCGGCGCGACCCGGCCACGGCGTGTTCCTGCATTTCGCCGGCGACGAGATCGTGATGCTGTGGTACGCGTATGACGAGAACGGCGATCCGACCTGGTACTACGCGCAGGGGGAGCGACTCGCGCCGGCGGTGCAGCGTTACGAACTGGCGCTCTACCGCACCGCGTGGCTCGGCGATCGCCAGCTTCATTATCCGGTCGGCCGGATATTCCTGAACGGTCTGGTCGACGGCGAACTCGTGATGAGCTGGCAGCTTCACGCGCGGACTGGCAGCGAGCGCCTCGTCCGCTTCCTCGAGGGCTGCCCGCAGGTCGACGGGGCGCCGCTCGACGTCGCCGCCCACTGGTTCGATCCGGCGCGCTCTGGCACCGGCTACAGCGTGGCAGTGATGCCCGGCTACGAATTCCTCGCCGCCTACGTCTACGACGGGCTGGGCCAGCCGCGGTTCCTCGCCGCGGAGCGTCCGGGCGCGTTCGACGCCGCGGACGAGGCTATCGAACTGCATCAGTTGCGCGGCTTCGGTCCGCTCGACGCGTGGCGCACGCCCGACCGCACGCCGGTCGGCATGCTGCACCGGCGCTACCTCGGCGGCGCATTCGATGCGATCACCATCGACGCGGACTTCACCGACGGCGTCGTCGGTTCGTGGAACGTCGTCGATGCGGTCCAGCCGCTGACCGCGACGCAGGGCTGCGCGCCCTGACCAGCCGCGGCGACGATGCCACCACGGCTTCCGTGGTGGCATCATCGGCTGCCCACCCGCGGAAGCCGCGATGCGTATCACGACCAAACTCCCGAACGTCGGCACGACCATCTTCACGGTGATGTCGCAGCTCGCCGCCGAACACGGCGCGGTGAACCTCGGCCAGGGGTTTCCCGATTTCGACGTGCCGGAGCGGCTGGTCGAGGCGCTCGACCGGGCGATGCGCGACGGGAAGAACCAGTACGCGCCGATGAGCGGCCTGCCGGCGCTGCGCCAGGCCATCGCCGCCAAGACGGCCCGCTGCTACGGCCGCGAGGTCGACGCGGACACCGAGGTCACGGTGACCAGCGGCGCCAGCGAGGCGATCTTCGACGCGGTGCACGCGCTGGTGCGGGCGGGCGAGGAAGTGATCGTGCTCGACCCGTGCTACGACTGCTACGAGCCGGCGATCGACCTCGCCGGGGCGACGGCGGTGCACGTGCCGCTCGATCCGGTGGATTTCTCGGTCGACTGGCCGCGGGTGCGCGACGCGATCACGCCGCGCACGCGGATGCTGATGATCAACAGCCCGCACAACCCGTCGGGCGCGATGCTGGAGGCGGAGGACATCGCCGAACTGTCGGCGATCCTGCGCGGCACCGATATCGTGCTGCTGTCGGACGAGGTGTACGAGCACATCGTGTTCGACGGGCGCCGGCACGAGAGCGTGCTGCGATATCCCGAGCTTGCGGCGCGCGCCGTCGTCGTGTCGAGCTTCGGCAAGACCTACCACTGCACCGGCTGGAAGGTCGGCTACGCGATCGCGCCGCCGGCGCTGAGCGCCGAATTCCGCAAGGTGCACCAGTACAACACCTTCTGCACGTTCACCCCGGCGCAGGCGGCGTTCGCCGAGATGATCGCCGCCGAGCCGGAGCACTACGACGGGCTCGGCGCGTTCTACCAGGCCAAACGCGACCGCTTCCGCGACCAGCTGCTGACGACGCGGCTGCGGCCGCTGCCGGTGCCGGGCGGCTATTTCCAGCTCGTCGACTATTCCGGAGTGAGCGATCTCGACGACGCGGCGTTCTGCCGCTGGCTGACGACGGAGAAGGGCGTCGCGGCGATTCCGCTGTCGCCGTTCTACGCGGCGCCGCCGGCCGGGCAGCGCCTCGCGCGCCTGTGTTTCGCCAAGGCCGAGCCCACCCTCGACGCGGCCATCGCGCGGCTGCAGGCGCTCTGACGATGCCCGACCGGCCCGCTTCCGACCTGCGCGTGTCGCTGGTGCAGGGCGACACCCGCTGGCACGACCCGGCCGGCAACCGCGCGTACTACGGCACGCTGATCGCGCCGCTCGCCGGGGCGACCGATCTGGTGCTGCTGCCGGAAACGTTCACGTCCGGCTTCAGCAACGACGCGCTGAAGGATGCCGAGACGATGGCCGGCCCCACCGTCGACTGGCTCCGCGGACAGGCCGCCACGCTCGGCGCGGTCGTCGCCGGCAGCGTGCAGCTGCGCGAAGGCGAGGGCGTGTTCAACCGCCTGATGTGGGCGACACCGGACGGCGACGTGCGTCATTACGACAAGCGGCACCTGTTCCGGATGGCGAAGGAACACGAGCGCTACGCCGCCGGCCGCGATCCGATCACGGTGGAACTGAAGGGGTGGCGGATCCGCCCGCTGGTCTGCTACGACCTGCGCTTCCCGGTGTTCATCCGCAATCGCCACGACCATGACGCGCCCGGCGCGTTCGATTACGACCTGCTGCTGTTCGTGGCGAACTGGCCGGCCGCGCGCCGGCACGCATGGCGCACGCTGCTGCGCGCGCGCGCGATCGAGAACCTGTGCTACGTCGCCGGCGTCAACCGCGCCGGCACCGACGGCAACGGCATCGCCTACGCCGGCGACAGCGTCGTCGCCGATTACCTGGGCATGCCGATCGTCGAACTCGACGACCAGCCGCAGGTCGCGACGGTGTCGTTGTCGGCCACCGCGCTGCGCGAGCACCGCGAACGCTTTCCCGCCCAGCTCGACGCCGACGCGTTCACGCTCGATCGTTAGG
>CAMPHE010000217.1 GCA_946885815.1 uncultured Arenimonas sp. | reverse complement strand
TTGAAAACCGGCGAAGGGCAACCTTCCGTGGGTTCGAATCCCACTCTCTCCGCCAATTTCCGCCCTCGGGCGGCGTGGGAATTCCGCTACGATTGCGCCCTCGGCGACAGGCCGGATGCAGGGTGACGACGAGTGGCGGACGAGCGGGAAACCGGCGAAGGGGACGCGATCGCGGCGAGCGAGTCCGCCACGGCCGTCCCGGATGCCGTGCCGCTGGTGGTCGATCTCGACGGCACGCTGCTGCGCACCGACATGCTGCACGAGTCGGCCCTGATCCTGCTGCGCGATCGTCCGCTGGCCGTGCTGCGCATCCCGTCGTGGCTGCGCCACGGCAAGGCCGCGTTGAAGCAGCGCCTGGCCACGCTGGCGGCCTTCGATCCGGCGGCGCTGCCGTACCACGAGCCGCTGCTCGAATGGCTCGGTGAACGCCGGAAAGAAGGTCGACGGCTCGTGCTCTGCACCGCGTCCGACGGCACGATCGCCGCCGCCGTCGCCGCGCATCTGGGGATCTTCGACGAGGTGATCGCCAGCGACGGACGCACGAACATGGGCGGTGCGACGAAGGCGGAAGCGCTCGCGCGCCGCTTCGGCCGGGGTGGGTTCGATTACGTCGGCGATTCGCTCGCGGACGTGCCGGTGTGGAAAGAGGCCCGACGCGGGGTCGTGGTCGGCGGGGCCGGGCGCAGCGAGCCCGCGGCGCGCGCCGTCTGCGAGATCGAGCATGTGTTCGCGCCGCCGCGTGCCGGTCTGTCGGCATGGCGTCGCGCGTTGCGCCCGCATCAGTGGCTGAAGAACCTGCTGCTGTTCGTGCCGCTGGTGGCCGGCCATGACCTCGGCGACGCGCCGGCATGGCTGGCCCTGCTGGTCGCCTTCGCCTCCTTCAGCCTGTGCGCGTCGTCGGTGTACATCACCAACGATCTGCTGGATCTCGAAAGCGACCGCCTGCACCCGCGCAAGCGGCACCGTCCGTTCGCGGCCGGCGACCTGCCGGCGTGGCAGGGCGTCGTCGCCGCGCCCCTGCTGCTCGCGACCGGCGTGATCCTCGGCGCCGCGGTGAACGCGACCTTCCTCGGCTGGCTCGCCGGCTACTTCCTGCTGACGTGCGCGTATTCGTGGGGGCTCAAGCGCGTGCTGCTGGTGGACTGCCTCACGCTGGCGCTGCTCTACACCCTGCGCATCGTCGCCGGCGCCGCCGCGGCCGCGCAGGCATTGTCGTTCTGGCTGCTGGCGTTCTCGGTGTTCCTGTTCCTGTCGCTCGCCTTCGTGAAACGCTACGCCGAACTGGAACTCCAGCAGCGACTCGGCGGCGGCAAGCTCCATGGCCGCGGCTACCACGCCACCGACGCGCCGCTCATCCAGGCCCTGGGCATCGCCGCGGCCAATGCGTCGGTGCTCGTGCTCGCGCTCTACGTGAACAGTGCCGATGTCGTGCGGCTCTACGCCGCGCCGCAGATGCTGTGGGGTGCGGTACCGGTGATGCTCTTCTGGACCAGCTGGATGTGGATGCAGGCGCATCGTGGCCGCATGCACGACGATCCGCTGGTGTTCGCCCTGAAGGACCGGGCGAGCCTGGCGGCCGGTGCCGTGTTCGCCGTCGTCCTCGTGGCGGGCGCGGTCGGGGTGCCGTGGTAGCGGTCGGCTCCTGGGGCCGGCGGACGTTCGCCGGGCACTCGGTCACGGCGCTGACCGACCGCAGCCGGGTCGCCGCCGACATCGCGGGCCGGACGGGACTCGCGTACGGCATGGGCCGCAGTTATGGCGACGTGTGCCTGAATCCCGGTGGGACGCTGTGGGCGATGCGCGGGCTCGACCGGTTCGTCGCGTTCGACGACACGACCGGGCGGCTCGTCTGCGAAGCCGGCACGCTGCTGCGCGACATCCAGCGGACGTTCGCGCCGCGCGGGTGGATGCTGCCGGTGACGCCCGGCACGCAGCTGGTGACGGTCGGCGGTGCGATCGCCAACGACGTGCACGGCAAGAACCATCATGCCCGTGGCACGTTCGGCGAGCACGTGCTGCGGATGACGCTGGCGCGCACGGACGGCAGCACCCGCGATTGCGGTCCCGGGGAAAACGCGGACTGGTTCGCCGCCACCCTCGGCGGGCTCGGACTGACCGGCGTGATCACGCAGGTCGAACTGCAGCTGCGGCGCGTACCGGGGCGGGCGCTGGCGACGGAGACGGTGCCGTTCTCGGGCATCGACGAATTCATGGCGCTCGACGGCGAGTCCGGGGCGAAGTGGGAGTACACGGTCGCGTGGATCGACTGCCTCGCGCCGGGTGCGCGCGGCATCTTCCTGCGAGCCAACCATGACGCCGCACGGGAGGCGCCGGCCCCCCCGGCACGGGCGCGCTCGATGCCGGTCGTGCCGCCGGTCTCGCTGGTGAACGGCCTGACCCTGCGCCCGTTCAACGCCGCCTACTACCGGATGAAGGCCTGGAACGCGGGTCCGGCGATCGTCGATTACGAACCGTTCTTCTATCCGCTCGACGCGATCGCCGACTGGAACCGCATGTACGGCCCGCGCGGCTTCCACCAGTACCAGTGCGTGGTACCGCGCACGGGCGGACGCGAGGCCGTCGCGGACCTGCTGCGCGCCATCGCGCGTGCCGGGCAGGGCTCGTTCCTCGCGGTGCTCAAGACGTTCGGCGACCGTCCGTCCGCCGGGCTGCTCAGCTTCCCGATGCCGGGACTGACCCTGGCGCTCGATTTTCCCGATCGCGGCGAAGCCACGGAAGCCCTGTTCGCGCGACTCGATGCGATCGTCGCCGACGCCGGCGGTCGACTGTATCCGGCGAAGGATGGCCGAATGCCGCGGGCGATGTTCGAGCGCGGCTATCCGCGCCGCATCGCGTTCGCGCGCTTCCGCGACCCCGGCATCCGTTCGGCGATGTCACGGAGACTGCTCGATGACTGACGGAGGTGCGATGCGGATCGTGATCGTGGGGGCGACGTCGGCGATCGCCGAACGGTGCGCGCGGCTGTGGGCGACCCGGGGGCCGGCCGCGATGGTGCTCGTCGCCCGCGACGCGCCGCGCGTCGAACGGGTCGCCGCGGACCTGCGCGTGCGCGCGCCCGGCGCGGCCGTCACGACGGTCGTCACGGACCTCCGCGCGGCGATGGACGTCCGCGCGATCGTCGATGCGATCGTGGCCGACGGCTCCCCGGACGTCGTGCTGATCGCGCACGGCGCGCTTCCCGACCAGCCGCGATGCCAGTCGGACACCGACGCCGCGCGCGATGCGCTCGACATCAACGGCGTGTCGCCGGTGCTGTTCGCCGAAGCGTTCGCCGCGCATCTGGAGCAGGCGGGACGGGGCACGCTCGCGATCATCGGCTCGGTCGCCGGCGATCGGGGCCGCAAGTCGAATTACGTTTACGGCGCGGCGAAGGGGCTCGTCGCCCGCTATGCCCAGGGCCTGCAGCACCGGTTCGCGAAGACCGGCGTCCGGGTCGTGCTGGTGAAACCGGGACCGACCGACACGCCGATGACCGCGCATCTGAAACAGGCGGGCGCCCGGCTCGCCGACGCCGACGCGGTCGCCGCGGCGATCGTCCGCGCCGTCGCGCGCGGGACTCCGGTGCTCTACGCGCCGGCGAAATGGTGGCTGATCATGCAAGTCATCCGCCACCTGCCGTCGCGGATCTTCAACCGGCTGGATCTCTGACGATGTCCGCATCGACCCGGGACGCTGCCACGGCCCTGCTGCGCGCCGCGGGCAAAGGGATCTTCCCGCTGGCCATGGTGCTGACCGCCGTCGCGCTGTTCGTGCCGTTGGCGCCGGTGCTGCCGGCCTCGGGCCTCGACCATTCGTGGATGCTCGGCATGAACCAGGCCGTCGCCCAGGGCCTCGTGTTCGGGCGCGATATCGTCTTCACGTTCGGGCCGTACGCATCGGCGTACACGAGGGAGTTCCATCCGGCGACGGACGCGCGGATGCTGTGGAGCACGCTGTTTCTCGCGGCGTCGTTCGCGCTGGTCGCGACGGTGGTGTTCCGCGACGCGCGTTGGCCATGGCGGCTGGCCTTGCCGGTCGTGCTC
>CAMPHE010000216.1 GCA_946885815.1 uncultured Arenimonas sp. | reverse complement strand
ATCGCGAAGAACGCGCGCAGAGCGGGTCCGCCGAGGGCGGGGTCGCCGGCCGGATCCCGGGGCGGTGCGGGCGCGTCGGCGGCGGAAGTGGCGCGGGCTCCGGAGCGCAGCGTTCGACTCCATGAAGGGAGAGCAACTGGATACTACTCCACCCGTGGCGGGAAACGGTGGGTTTTCACCCTTTCCGCACGCCGGCTTCACCCGTCTTTGGCTGGTGGCTGGTCACGCTCGCTGCGTCCCATGCCCGGGCGGACCACCGCCCCGAACCAGGAGCCAGCCATGAACCACACGACCCTGAAAGCCTCCCTGCTCGCCACCGCGATCGCGTTCGCGACGTCCGCGGCGCCGGCCTTCGCCGCCGCCCACGACCACGAGGGCACGCCCGAGCGCAGCGTCGGCCAGACGGTCGAGGACGCGACCATCACCGCCGCGGTGAAGACCGCGCTGCTCGCCGATACCCGCACCGAGGGCTTCGACATCAACGTCGACACGCACGCCGGCAAGGTGACGCTGAGCGGCGGCGCCGATACGGCGGCCGACAAGCTGGCCGCGACCGAACTGGCCACGGCCGTCGACGGCGTGGTGTCGGTGGACAACCAGCTGATCGTCGCCGCCGAAGGCACGCCGCTGCGCACCGATGCGAACACGGCGACGGCGTCGGGCGAAGTCCGCGCCGCCACCGAGGACGCCGCCGACGGCATCGACGAGGAAGGCAACAACCCGAGCCTGACGGACATGGACGGCGACGGCGTCGACGAGGTCGGCCCGGGCCCGGACGCGGAGGTGAACGACCGCGTCGGCACCGGCACCGGCGTCGCGCTCGATGCCGACGACGTCGATACCGACGGTCAGGCCGTCGTCGACAACGATGCCGACCTCGAGACCGACGTCGACGCCGACGCGGCGGCGGACGGCAGCGCCGACATCGACGGCGATGCCGTCGACGGCACGCCGCGCACGCTGGCCGACACCGACGGCGACGGCGTCGACGAGGTCGACGACGCCAACGACCTGCTCGGCGACCGCGTCGACAACGATCGCCTCGGCGACGATACCGGCGGCCCGAGCGACGTGGTCGACGACGCGTGGATCACCAGCAAGGTGAAGACGCAGTTGCTGGCCGACGCCGCGGTGGCCGGCATGGCGATCGACGTCGACACCAAGGCGAACGTGGTCACGCTCCACGGCACGGTCGAAACCGTGGCCGCGCACGAAGCCGCGCTCCGCATCGCCAAGGGCACCGACGGCGTGAAGCAGGTCGTCGACAACCTCACCGTCCGATAATCTGCTCAGAGCAGATTTTCCGCCGATGAAGACGCGCCATGTCTATGCCGTCCGTGACCGCCCGCAGCTGGAGGCGGCCCTGCGGGCGGTGCGGGCGTGCGGCGTGGCGGACGACGATCTCGCGATCGTCGCCCGCCACGACATCGAACTCGCCGTCGACCCCGATGCGCTGCACGACGAACAGGGCCGGCTGACGGGCCTGATCGCCGGCCTGAACGCGGTGGCGGTGCCGGTGCTCGGCATCAGCATCGCCGGCGCCGGGATGCTGAACCTGCTCGGCGCCAACCTCGAAGGCTGGGCGCCGCACATCGCCGGCGAAGACGCCGAGCAGGACGTGCGCGACCAGTTCGCGCAGCGCATCGAGCGCGGCGAGATCCTGCTGGTGGTGGAAGCGGCGCCGGAAATGCGGAACGCGGTGAACGGGGTGCTGGTGGCGGAGGGGGCGGAGGAACTGCCGCTGTAGGAGCAAGCGCGGATATGGGAATAGGATTCACGTGATAGCGAGAGCCGCGTCGCTCCCGCTATCACGTAGATCCCTAGCCCATATCCGCCTTTCGCCTCCGGAGCTTCCGATGCTCGCCAGCCTCGTCCTCGCCGCGGCGACCGCCGCCACCTCCGCGCCGCCTCCGACCCTCCGCATCGACTGGCAGCACGGCGGCGACGCCACCACCGAGCACTACGCGCTGGAGCGCGTCGTCGTCGAGGCGCTGCCATGGGCCGGCAACCCGGACCGGCCGATCGACGACACGAACCGCGGCATGAACCTGTTCGAGGTGATCGACGCCGACGGCGACGTGATCTACTCGCGCGGTTTCAGCACCATCTTCGGCGAATGGAAGGGCACCGACGAAGCCGGCACGCTGCAGCGCACGTTCCAGGAGTCGATGCGGCTGCCGATGCCGGACGGCCCGGTGACCGTGCGCGTGTCCGCACGCGATGGGCGCAATGCGTGGACGCCGGTGTGGTCGGTACCGGTCGATCCGGCATCGACCGACGTCGAGCGCGTCGCGCCGCGCGCGCCGGCGAAGCCGGCGCTGATCCATGGCGACGGCGACCCGACGCACGCGGTCGACCTGCTGATCCTCGGCGACGGCTACGCGCACGACGAGCTGGCGAAGTTCGAGGCCGACGCGCGCCGGATGGCCGCGCACCTGTTCACCGTCGAGCCGTTCAAGTCGCGCGCCGACGACTTCAACGTCTGGGCGCTCACCGTGCCGCTGCCCGAATCCGGCGTCAGCCGCCCGTCCACCGGCATCCACCGCGCCAGCGCCACCGGCCTGCGCTACGACATCTTCGGCAGCGAGCGCTACGCGCTGAGCGTCGACAACCGCGCGTGGCGCGACCTCGCGCAGCATGCGTACTACGACGTGGTCGAGATCATCTTCAACAGCGAAACCTACGGCGGCGGCGGCATCTTCGGCCAGTTCAGCACCGCCGCGGCCGGCAACGACTGGGCCGACTACCTGTTCGTGCACGAGTTCGGCCACCACTTCGCCGGCCTCGCCGACGAGTACTACACGTCCGACGTCGCCTACGTCACCGAAGGCCTGCCGGAGCCGTGGGAGCCCAACGCCACCGCGAACACCGACCGCGCGACGTTGAAGTGGCGCCATCTCGTCGACGCGCAGACGCCGCTGCCGACCGACTGGCCGAAGGCCGCGTTCGAGGCGTACCAGGTCGAGAAGAACGAGCGCCGCCGCCGGCTGCGCGCGGAGCGCCGCCCCGAGTCGGAAATGAGCGCGTTGTTCACCGAGGAACAGAATTTCGCGGACGAGCTGTTCGACGACCACCCGAACCGGCACGTCGTCGGCGCGTTCGAAGGCGCCAACTACCAGGCCAGGGGCTACTACCGCCCGCAGATGCAATGCCTGATGTTCACCCGGCACGACGCCTTCTGCGATGTCTGCCGCGACGCGGTGGAAGAGATCATCGACCTTTACGCCGCGCCTTCCGCCCGCTGACCCGCGGACGACGGCGCCGGGTCACGGCGCGACGTTGCCGCCGCTGTCGGTGCAGTTCATCGACGTCTGGAAGCCGACGATCGTGTTGTCGCGCACCACCACGTCGTCGTCGGAGCAGTGCACGCCGAAACCCACGGCGCTGGAGACGCCGCCGAGGTAGTTGTCGGCGACGAGCGCATGGGTCAGCGTGTCGGCGACCCGGATGCCATGCGACGCCGTTCCGAACGCGCCGAGCACGCCCCGCACGGTATTGCCGCGCACCACCGTGTTCTGGTGCGTGGAGACGACGATGCCGACGGCCTCGCCCTGCCCCCCGAGCACACCGTCGACGATGTTGCCGGTGATGTCCGCTTCGCCCGCCGCCGAGATGCCGGTCGCCGACCCCGCGGCGATGGTCTCGACGACGTGGTTGTCGCGGACGATGTTGCGCGAACCCGACACGACGATGCCTGTCTGCCGTGCGTAACGCACGCCGTTGCCCTCGACGCGGTGGCCTTCCCCGCCCAGCGCGAGACCGACGCCGAACCCGCGGATGTTGCAGCCGCGGACGACGACGCTGTTGCGACCGTCGGCATGGATGCCGGTGGCCGCGTTGTCGTCGCTCGCCTGCAGGTTCCCGAGCTTGAAGCCGTTGCAATCGATCGTCACGTTGTTGGTCGTGACCGAAATGGCGTTGCCGGATTCGATGTTCGTGCCGAGATCGGCCCGCAGGCACCACGTGCCCTGCTGGTCGATCACCGCCGGGAGCGTCTGGATGAAACCGCTGCAGCTGTCGTACGACTCGGCGGCGTGCACTGGCG
>CAMPHE010000215.1 GCA_946885815.1 uncultured Arenimonas sp. | reverse complement strand
CTCCCAGCCGCCGCGGCGGCCGCCGCGCTGGTAGCCGACGAAGAAGTTCGCGACCTCGGCGTCGCGCACGCGCAGGAACTCGACGTCGACTTCCGGCACGTTCACCGACACCACGGGCAGGCCGCGCGTCTCGCGCGCCGGCAGCACGCTGCCCTGCGACGCGAAGCCGACCGCCGGCTCCACCGGGCCGGTGTCGACGCTGCGCGTGTCGTCGCGGCCCAGCGTCGCGCCGTCGGCCGCGGCGATTCCGGCGCGCAGCAGCACCCGGTAGTCGCGGCTCGCCTCGACGTACGGGAAACGCAGCGTCTTCGTGTCGTCGGCGAGCACCCAGCTGCCTTCGACCACGGCGCCGTCGGAATCCTTCACCACCAGCAGGTCGTCGAACGCCTGGCTCGCCGCGAGCGGCTGCGAGAAGACCAGTTCGATCGCGGTCTCGCCCTCGTGGCGTCCTCGCCCGGCCGAGACGAGCCCGAAGCCCTCCACCGCCGGCCGCGCATCCACCGCCTCGCCGCCCTGCAGCTCCGGCACCTGGTTCGCGTCGCGCTGACAGCCCGCGGACAGCGCGATCGCCAGCATCAGCAGCAGGCACGCCGCGGCGCGGCGCGGGAAAACACCCGGACGGAACGACATGGCGCTACTCCCCGAAGTCGCCGCCAGTATAGGTCGACCCGCCGCAGCGACGCGCTGTGCGCGGGCCTCGAAAACGCCAAATCGCCGGCGAAAAATGGCCGGTCGCGGGCACCGCCACGCCGTTGGCCGGCCGTCGTGCCGCCCGGCGTTACCTGCATTTCCGCGATCCGCTACGAGCCCGGAATACGACGAACCGGTACTCGACGCGGATCACGCGGATCACGCGGATCGACGCGGATACGGCAGGGCGACGCCCGGGATTGGTGGGCCCGATTCCTGTCGTGGATCGAAGCGCTGAACCGCCGGCCCAAGCGCCCTATCCGCGTCGATCCGCGTAATCCGCGTCGAGGCCTTTCCCGTCGCGGGGGAGGCGGCCTCAGTCGGCGACGGCGTCCGCCCCGGCGACCGGCAGCTTCGCGGCCTGCGCGGTCGCGGCGGCGACCTTGTCGACGGGCGTCATGCGCAGCACCTGGTCGGCGAGATCCAGCCCCATGCCGGTGCCGCCGCGCGAGCGCATCATCGCCGCGAGGTCGACGTCGACGAAGCCCATCGGCGCGCCGTCATGCGCGAACGCCAGGCCCGGCACGCCGTCGACCATCAGGCGGTAGGTCGGCGTGCGCGTCTCGCCGAGCACGAGGCCCGGCCGGAACACCGGGCCGGCGCCCCAGTCGTCGGACGTGCGCAGCAGCGAGAAGAACACCATGCCCGGCTCGCCGGCGCGGCCCTTCGACAGGTCGATGAACGGCAGGTCGTCGTGTTCGCCGCGCAGCCGCAGCCAGGCGATGCCCAGTTCGGCGTCGCGCGTCACCAGGTCGGCGGGCAGCCAGTCCTCGGTGCCGGCGAGGCGCACGCGGAACTCGCTCGATTTCGCCACCGGCGCGGTCTGGCCCGGCGTCGTGTTGCCGAACGCCGAGAAATCGACGCTGACCGCCCGATCGGGCACCAGCAGCAGCCCGTCCCGGCCGACCAGCGCCGCCTGCGTGCGGTCCTCGACGCGCTGCTCGTTGCCCGAGTTCGTCACCGACATCACGAACTTCACGGTCACGATCGCGTCGGCGTGGCGCTTCACCAGGTCCTGGTAGATCTCGCGGTAATCCTCGAACTCGTCGGGCGCGGGCGCGGCCGCGGCCGGCAGGGCGACGGCGAACAGCAGCGCGGCGAGCAGCAGCGGGGCGCGATTCATGGTTTCTCCGTGAGCCAGTAGCGTTCGAGGTAGAGGATGCGGATTTCCTGGCCGCGGATCACCTGCACCGGGATCACGCTGCCGTTGCCCTTGGCCAGTGCGGCGTCCAGGGCCGCCGCGAGGCCGGCCAGGTCGTCCACGGCACGGTCGCCGAGCCGGATGATCACGTCGCCGCCCTGCAGATGCGCCAGCCCGGCCGGCCCGCCGGCTTCGACGCCGTCGACGAGCACGCCGCGCTGCGACGCCGGCAGCCGTCGCGCCGCGCGGTCGTAGAACCCGAATTCGCGCAGCTGCGCGCGCAGCCGGGTCAGCGCCAGCGTGCGCAGGCCCGACGTATTGACCGGCGATTCGCCCAGCGTCACCGCGAAGGTGCGCGGCGCGTCACCGCGCAGGGCGGCGAACTGCGCCTCCGCGCCGATCGCGAGGTCGCGCACGCGCTGGTGGAAGCCGTCGGCGGAATTCTCGTTGGTCGCGCGCAACGGCTCGCCGTCGATCGCGGTCAGCAGGTCGCCGACCTCGGCGCCGGCCGCGGCCAGCGGGCTGCCCGGATAGATCCGGCTGATGCGGTAGCCGGCCGCCGGCAGGCCGAGATCGCGCGCGAGCGACGCGGTCAGCGGCTGCACCTCGACGCCGGCCCACGCCTTCGCCAGTTCCGGCAGCGGCGTGCGCACGCGGTCGCCGAACACCGGCGACAGCAGGGCGAGGCGCTGCTCGGCCTCGCGTTCGAATTCCACGACGAGCGGCTGGCCGTCGGCCGGCGCCGCGCCGGCGACCGCGTCGAGGTCGGCGATCGACGCGACCGGCTTGCCCGCCACCTGCCGGATCAGGTCGCCCTGCCGCAGGGCCGGCCGCGCGATCGCCGCCGGGCCGCCGGGGCGCACGCCGGTGACCAGCAGCCCGCGCGAATCCTGGAAACCGCGGCGACGGCCCATCGACGGCGTCAGCTCGGTGAGCGACAACCCGAACGGCAGGAACGCCGTCTCGGTGCCGCGGTCGGGGGCCTGCGCGATCGCCCGCACCGTCACGTCCACACGCTGGCCGTCGCGTTCGATGCCGAGCGCCACGTCCTCGCCCGCCGGCATCTCGGCGATGCGGCGCTGCAGTGCCGGCACGTCCACCGGTTGCGGCGCGTCGATGCGCGCGCCGTCGAGCGTCAGGATGCGGTCGCCGGCGCGGACGCCGGCTTTTTCCGCCGCCGAACCGCGCTCGACGGAATTCACCAGCACGCCCTCGCGCTGCCCCGTGCCCTTCAGCGAGCGCAGGCGGAAACCGAGGTGCGAGCGCTCGATCCGACCGTCCTCGATCAGGCCCTGCACGACCTGCGCCGCGTCGGGGCCCGGGATCGCGAACGCGAGGTCGCCGCCGAAGATCATGCCGCGCGTGTTGACGCCGACGATGCGCCCGCTCAGGTCGACCAGCGGCCCGCCGGAATTGCCCGGCGCGATCGCCGCGTCGTGCTGGATCCACGCGTAGTAGCGGCCGGTCGGCTCGTCGGCGCCGAGGCGGTCCTCGTAATCGGCCTCGTCGTCGAACAGCGACACCAGCAGCCGGCGCGGATTGTTGACGACGCCGGCGCTCATCGAATTCGACAGGCCCCAAGGCGCGCCCATCGCCAGCACGGTGTCGCCGGGACGCAGGTCGAGCGTCGGCGCGAACTCGGCGTACGCGAACGTCTCCGGCTTCGGCGGAATCACCTGCAGCACCGCGAGGTCGGACAGCGTGTCGGTGCCGACCAGCTTCGCCGGCAGTTCGCGGCCGTCGGCGAACACGACGCGGAAGCTCTTGCCGTTCTGCGTCACGTGCGCGTTGGTGGCGACGTGCCCTTCGGGCGACACGACGGTGCCGCTGCCGCTGGCGACGCTCAGCACCGATTCGCCCTGCCGGTAGTCCTCGCGCACGTTCAGGATGCTGACCACGACCGGCAGCACGCGGTCGCGCGCCTGCGCGATGCGGCTCGCGTCGGTGGCGCGCACCGTCGCGGCGGCCGGCGCCGGCGGCGGCTGGGCCACGTCGGTGGCGTCCTGCGCGGACGCGGGGAGCGCGATCGCGAACATCAGCGCGACCGTGCAGGCCACGGCTCGGGGATTGGAGGGCATCGGGTTCTCCGCGGGTTGGCCGGGCTTGGGGTGGCGGCCGGGCGGAAAAATTCCGCCCCGCCGGTCTTTAAACCCGCCGGCGCCCGGGCGACCCCCCCCGTCGCGTAGCCCCCGGCCCGGGCGTCCTCCTCCCGGTCG
>CAMPHE010000214.1 GCA_946885815.1 uncultured Arenimonas sp. | reverse complement strand
TCGCGCGCGCCGGTGGCGATCTCCTGGATGTAGATCGTCGAATTGCCGCGCTCGAAGCTGACGTAGGCGATCCTGCGACGGTCCGGGCTCCACGCCGGCGACAACAGCGGCTCCTTGGAACGCACCACCGTCTGCGGGTTGTAGCCGTCGGAGTCGGCGATCATCAGCGAGTACTGCATGTCCGGCGCGAGGCCGGTGGCCGTGACGTACGCGATCGAGGTCCAGAACGCGCCGCGCACGCCGAGGATCTTTTCGTAGATCTGGTCGGCGATCTGGTGCGACACGTCGCGCATGCCGCGCGGGCGGCCGCCGATCGCGAGGCCCAGCAGGCGCTCCTGCCGCGCGACGTCCCACAGTTCGTACTCGACGCGGTAGCCGCCGTCGGCGTTGTCGAGCACGCGCCCGACGACGACGAAATCCTGCTTGAGCACGCGCCACGTCGGGAACTTGATCTCGCTGCCGCGCTGCGGGCGTTCGATGACGTCCTGCTCGGCGAGCGCGCGGAACTGGCCCGAGCGGTTGAGGTCGGCGCGGATGACCGCGGCGATGTCGGTGTCGGGCGCGACCGAATTGCCGAGGTAGGGCATCGGCACGATCGCGATCGGGATCGCGCCTTCCTTGCCGACCACGGTGCCGATATCGAGTCCCTGCGCGCGGGCGAGTCCGGTGGGCAGCAGGAGGACAAGCGCGAGAAATGCGAGGAAACGTCTCATCAGGGGCAGGCCTCTTGGGGATGGCAGAAAGTGAGATCCACGGTCCGTTCGAACACGGACTCGAACCCGTCGTAGGGCATCGAGCCGCGCCGCAGCGCCCGCTCGACGGATTCGCGTGCCGCTCCGTTGAACGGACACGACAGGAATTCCACGTCGATCACCTCGCCGCCCGGAATCTGCGTGAACCGCACCTTGCACGGTGTCGCTTCAGGAGCGAGTGAACGGTTCCACGACGCGTCGGCGGTCTGGTGCATCGCCAGCACGTAGCGCGAAAGCAGGTCGCTGTCGGTGCCGTTGTTGCCGGCGCGCACGGCGGGGGTGTCGTCGGGGCTCGGATCCGGCTGCGGCGGCGGCGCGGCGCGGGCGTCCTCGAGCTGCTGCAGGCGGTCGGCGGCGATGCGGGCCTGGCGCGCGGCTTCCTCGCGCTCGCGGCGGATCGCCTCCAGCTGCTCGCGGCGGCGCTGGCGGCGTTCGGCCTCCTGCTGGCGCTCGCGTTCGGTCAGGTCGATCTGCGCCTGCTGGATCCGCGCTTCCCGCTCCTCGCGCTCGCGGGCCTGCTCGCGCTCCAGCGCGAGCCGCGCGATCGCTTCCTGGTCGACGGTGTCGGGCTCCGGGATCGCTTCCTGCGGCGCCGGCTGCGGTTCCACCGGCGAATCCTGCGGCATCGGCTCCGGCAGCGGCTGCGGGATCGGCTCGGCCTGTACCGGCTCCGGCGGTGCCGGCTTCGGGGCCTGTTCGGCCGTCGCCAGCGCCTGCGCGATGTCGGCGGTGCTCACCACGAGCGCGGCCTCGACCACCGGCCCGGCCACCGACACCTGCTTCGGCAGCGGCTGCCACCAGCCGGCGAGGATCATCAGCGCGACGAGGCCGGCGTGCAGCGCCAGCGCCATCAGCACCGGCATCAGCAGGTCGTCGTCGTCTCCGCGACGGGGGAAGGCTTCAGCGTGCATCGCCCGCGGGCTGCCCCATCAGGCCGACCTTCGGCACGCCGGCCTGCTGCAGCAGCACCATCGTGTCGAACACGGTCGCGTAATCGGCGTCGCGCGCGCCGGCGACGAACACCGGGATGTCCGGGTTCTGCTTCACGAACGCGGCGAGTCTGGCCTGCAGCGCCGGGCCGTCGATGGGCTCGGCGTCGGCGGAATCGAGCTTCAGCCGGTAGCGGCCCTCGGCGTCGACCTCGACGACCACCGGTTCCTTCTGCTGCTCGATCGGCTTGGCGTCCGCCTGCGGCAGCTCGACGTCGACGCCGAGGCTCAGCAGCGGCGCGGTCACCATGAAGATGATCAGCAGCACGAGCATCACGTCGATGTAGGGCACGACGTTGATGTCGGCCTTGAGCTTGCGCTTGCGGTGGCGGGTGATCGTGGCGGTCATCGTGATGCTCCCAACGCGCGGCGGCGGAACCCGGGGTTCCGGCGGATCACTCTTCGACGTGCGACTGGCGCTGCAGGATCGACGAGAACTCCTCGGCGAAACTCTCGTAGCGCACGCTCAGCCGCTCGACGCGGGTGGCGAAGCGGTTGTAGGCCCACACCGCCGGGATCGCCACGAACAGGCCCATCGCGGTGGCGAACAGCGCTTCGGAAATACCCGGCGCGACGGCGGCGATCGACGCCTGCTGGTTCGACGACAGGCCGTGCATGGTCACCATGATCCCGAACACGGTGCCGACCAGGCCCACGTAGGGCGCGGTGGAACCGATGTTGGCGAGCAGCTCGAGGTTGTGCTCGTGGCGGTCGATCTCGCGCGCGTAGGTCGCGCGCATGGCCCGCTGCGCGCCTTCGAGCTGCGTGCGCCCGTCGACGCCGCGCTTCTGCCGCAGCCGCGCGAATTCGCGGAAACCCGCTTCGAAGATCGCCTCCAGGCCGGAGACGACGCGGTTGCGGTCGGTGGCGCCGCGATACAGCTGGGTCAGGTCGACACCCGACCAGAAGCGGCTCTCGAACTCGTCGGCCTCGTCGCTCGCGGCGGCGAACGCACGGTTCTTGCGGAAGATGATGACCCAGCTGAGGATCGAGCCGATCGCCAGCAGCACCATGATCACCTGCACCGGCAGGCTGGCGTCGAGCAGCAGCTGCAGGTAGCTGATGCCCTGCCCGCCCGCATCGGCGGCGGCGGCGGCCGCGGCATCGGCCGGCAGCGCCTGGGCGGCTTCGGCCGGGAGTTCCTCGACCGGGGCGACGGCGGCGAGCATCAGGGACGGCAGCAGGGACATCGGCGACTCCGGTGGATCAGCGGGGGGCCGCGGCCAGCCATTCGGGCAGCGGCCGCGGGCGGAACGTCGAAGCGGCGAGGCAGGCGACGCGCACGGTGGCGGTCACCAGCACCCGGTCGCCCCGGGAAATTTCCTGCGCCACCCGCAGGCTCGCGGTGCGGCGTTCCGTCATGGCCACGCTGACCTGCAGTTCGTCGTCCAGACGCGCGGGGTAGCGGAAATCGAGGGTCATGTCGCGGATCGCCAGCACCACGTCCTCGCCGGCACGCAGGGCCTGTTGCCCGATTCCCTGGGCGCGCAGCCATTCGGTGCGGGCGCGCTCGAGGAATCGCACGTAACTGCCGTGGTAAACGACTCCGCCGGCGTCGGTATCCTCCCAGTACACCCTTATCGGGAAGCTGAACGGAACGGCGATCATGCGTCGAAAAGGTCGCGATCGGGCCGGTTTCCGGGTGTTTTGAGCCCGAGATGCGTGTAGGCCTTCGCGGTCGCCATCCGGCCGCGGGCGGTGCGGATCAGGTAGCCCTGCTGGATCAGGTACGGCTCGATCACGTCCTCCAGCGTGCCGCGCTCCTCGCTGAGCGTCGCCGCCAGCGATTCGACGCCGACCGGGCCGCCATCGAAGTTCTCGATGATCGTGCGCAGCAGCCGGCGGTCGAGCGGGTCGAAGCCTTCGGCATCGACCTTGAGCATCGCCATCGCCGCGTCGGCGACCTCGCGCGTGATCTGCCCGCCGGCGCGCACCTGCGCGAAGTCGCGCACGCGGCGCAGCAACCGGTTGGCGATGCGCGGCGTGCCGCGCGCGCGGCGCGCGATCTCGCCGGCGCCGTCGGGCGCGCATTCGATGCCGAGGATCTGCGCGCTGCGGCGCACGATCTTCGTCAGTTCCTCCGGCGTGTAGAACTCCAGGCGCTGGACGATGCCGAAGCGGTCGCGCAGCGGCGCGGTCAGCAGGCCGGCGCGGGTGGTCGCGCCGACCAGGGTGAACGGCGGCAGGTCGAGCTTGATCGAGCGCGCGGCCGGGCCCTCGCCGATCATGATGTCGATCTGGAAATCCTCCATCGCCGGATACAGCACTTCCTCGACGATCGGGCTCAGGCGATGGATCTCGTCGACGAACAGCACGTCGTGCGGCTGCAGGTTGGTCAGCAGCGCGG
>CAMPHE010000213.1 GCA_946885815.1 uncultured Arenimonas sp. | reverse complement strand
GGCGACTGCTTGCCGAGCATGTTGATGATCGCGCAGGTGTGGCCGTCGAAGCCGACGTCGCTGTTGTCGTAGCCGATGTCGTTGATGACCTTGCGCGCCAGCGCTTCGATGTCGACCCACGCGGTGGTGGTGACCTCGCCGGCGACGATCGCCGCGCCGGTCTTCACCATCGTCTCGCACGCCACGCGCGCGCGCTTGTCCTGGGCCAGGATCGCGTCGAGCACGGCATCGGAGATCTGGTCGGCGATCTTGTCCGGGTGGCCTTCGGAGACCGACTCGGAGGTGAAGAGGTAGCTGGACATCGGGCTTATATCCTTTGTTCGCGATGAAAGGATGGAGGGCGCGGATGATACACGCCGGTCCGGTGCGGTGCATCTTCGGCCCCGGACCGTGGCGGGCGTGTTAAGCGGGCTCGCCGGGCACGCGCGGCTCGAGCGGGCTGGGGTCGAACGGCTGCTTCAGGACGAGCGACGGCAGCGCGGTCGAGATCGCCGCGTACAGGACCAGCGCCCCGCACAGCGCGTCGTCCAGCCCGAAGCGCGACTGCAGGATCGCCACCAGCACCAGGGTGAACACCAGCGTCGGCGCCAGCGACACCGCGACGCGCAGGCTGCTGCGGTGGTCCTCGCCGAACATCGCCCGACGCTGCGCCCAGACGACGCCGATCCGCAGCGGCAGCACCACCGCCGACAGCAGCAGCCCGAGGCCGAGCGCCTGCAGCGATACCGCCCCCGGAGGCACGTGCGTGCCCGCCGAGAAGAAGTAGAACGGGACGAAGAACGTCGCGAACAGCCGCACCGCGTGCAGGTTCTCGTCCGACGCCAGCAGCGGCATCCGCGAACGCAGCAAGCGCGCGGCGAGGCCGGCGACGAACGCGCCGACCAGGTAGTAGACGCCGAGCTTGGCGGTGATGAACGCGGCCACGAGCCCGACCATCACCAGCAGCGAGAACTCCGACCCGGGAGCGTGCGGCGCGACCCACCGCCCGAGCGCGACGAACGCGAGCGGCAGGCCGACCAGCAGCCCTCCCAGCGCCAGCGACGACAGGCCCAGCCGCGCCGGGTCGTCGGCCAGCAGCACGACGAACAGCGCGGCCAGCGCGAGCAGCTCGCCGGCGATGGCCTTGCTCGTGACCCAGAAGCGCTCCTCCTCGTCGAGGCCGAGGCGTTCGAGCGTGTCGAGGATGAAGCCGGTCGACGGCGTCATCAGCGCCATCGCCAGCAGCACGGCCGGCTGCCACGCCATGTCGAGCCCGTGCATCGCCGCCCACGCGACGCCGCCGACCGAAAGCGCCCGGATCGCGAGATGCGCGCCGAGTGGCCGCAGCCGGCGCCGCAGCGAGGCGAGGTCGACCTCGAGCCCGGCGAACAGGAACAGCGCCGAGATGCCGAACGTCGACAGCCACGCGACCAGCGGATCGTGCGCGCGCGGGCCCCACGCCAGCATCGCGCCGACGCCCATCGCCAGGCAGGTGAGCGGCGCCGGGATGCGGAACCGCTGCAGCGCCCGCGGCAGCACCAGCAGCGCGAAGAACAGCAGCAGGTAGACGACGTCGTTGTTCACCGCGCGCAGGGTCGCGGGTGCGGCGTGCACGGACCGCGATTGCGCGGACCTGCGTGCTAGCCTCCGCGCCGATGGATTCCCTGACCCAGATCGCGCTCGGCGCGACCGTCGCCGCGATCGCCGTGCCGGCCTCCCACCGGCGCGCGGCGCTGCTGGCGGGCGCCGCGCTCGGCACCGTTCCCGACCTCGACGTGATTCCGCTGCACTGGCTAGCCGCCGACCCCGTCGCCAACATGACATGGCACCGCGGGCCGTCGCATTCGCTGCTGGTGCTGCTGCCGCTCGCGGTCGTGCTGTGGGCGGTGCTGCGGACACGCGGCGGGCGCGTGGCCGAGGCGCCGCGGGCATGGCTGGCGGCGATCGTGCTGGCGCTGTGCACGCACCCGCTGCTCGACGCGTTCACCGTGTACGGCACGCAGCTGTGGTGGCCGCTGCCGGTGGCGCCGACGATGTGGTCGAGCGTGTTCATCATCGACCCGCTGTACACGATGCCGCTGCTGGCCGGCGCGCTCGCGGCGGCGTGGTCCGGCGCGCGGGCGGCGGCGGGGCGGGCGCTGATGATCGGGCTCGCGCTGTCGACCGCGTACCTGGGCTGGTCGCTCGCCGCGAAGGCGCTGGTGGAGCGCGATGTCGCGCGCGCGCTGGCGGGCAGCGGACTGGAGGCGGCGCCGCGGTTCTCGGTGCCGATGCCGTTCCAGACGCTGCTGTGGCGCGTGGTGGTGATGACGCCGGACGGCTTCCTCGAAGGCGAGCGCTCGCTGGTCGCCGATCGCGGGCCGATCGCGTTCCGCGCGTATCGCTCGGACGTCGACGCGCTCGCGGCGGCCGCTCGCGTCGACAATCCGGCGCTGCGTCGGCTGCTGTGGTTCAACCGGGGCTTCGTCAAGGCCGAGGTGCGCGACGGGCAGCTGGTGCTGAGCGACCTGCGGATGGGGGCCGAGCCCGATTACGGTTTCCGGTTCGCGGTCGCCGAACGCGACGGCAGCGGCGGCGGCTGGCGGCCGATGGCGCCCGAGCAGCTCGAATGGCCGTGGAGCGCGCGGCGCCGGCTCGGCGAGTTGTGGCAACGTATCTGGACGCCGCCCGCGCCGGAGCCGCCATGAGCCAGCGACCGTTCGACCTGTCCTCCCTGCCGCCGGAAATGCGCCGCGCGGTCGAGCAGCAGCTGGCGAAGCTGCCGCCGCAGGCGCGCGAGAAACTGCTGCGCGAGGGTTCGCCGCTGCTGGAGAAGATGCTGACGAAGCTGGTCGGCACCGACCCGCCGCCGCTGCCGGCGCATGCCGCGCGGCAGGCGCGGCAGGCCGCCGGCCACGCCGCGCAGCATGTCGCCACGGCGCGCGAGCACGCGGCGGAAGCCAGGCGCCTCGTCACCCGCATCGCGCCGAAGGGCCACTACAACGCGACCGTGCGCCCGGGCGACAGCATCGGCGGCGGCCGCCTGCTGATGTGGGTGCTGGCGGCGGCGGTGCTGATCGCCACGTTCTGGCGCTAGAAGGAACGCGAGAGCTGCAGGTCCCACGCGTGGCGCACGCGATGCATGCTGTCGGCCCGCACGGGCCATGCGCTGGAGGCCGAGAGCGCCCACCGGTCCGCGAACCGCCAGCTGGCGCCGAGGCCGGCGAGCACGTAGTTGTGGCGCAGCAGCTGGTCGTGGTGGTGCCACAGCTCGGAGCGCGGCACCTGGCCGGCGAGGTCGGCCGGGGTGATGCCGTTGCTGTAGCGCGCGTTCGCGAACGCGTCCAGCGACCACGCCGGCGACAGGTCCCAGCGCGTCGACAGCCGGTAGTGGTGCTTGTCGAGGTTGCGCCCCAGCACTTCCTCGACGAATTCGTAGCTGTAGCCGGCCGACCAGTGCAGGTTCGTGCGGCCGAAGCGGCGCGACACGTCGGCGCCGACGCGCAGCTTGCGCAGGTGGCGACCGGGCGCCGCGCTCGCGAAATACGTGTAGTCGTGGCTCGGCCACGTCAGCACCGCGTGCGGGCGCACGTCGAACCCGTGCCAGTGGCCGAGATACGTGACGCCCAGCTGCCAGTCCTGCCATGCGCCGTGCCAGTCGCCGTCGTCGAGGAACTCGCCGTCGTAGGGCGCCGCCAGCCGCGCCGGATCGTGCAGGCCCGGGTCGCCGAGCGAACGCTTGACGATGTACGGCAGCGACAGGTGCACGCTCCAGTGTTCGGCGAAGCGGTAGTCGAGCGCGAGCAGCAGGTTGCGCGTGTCGGTGCGCACGCCGGGGCCGGCGTCGCCGTCGCCGTCGACACCGCCGTCGGTGTAGACCGACTGGAAACCGACGGTGACGCGGCCGCGGTCGCCTTCGGCGCCGGAGGGGGCGTCGAAGTCGAGGCCGTCGAGCCCGGCGGGGCTGCGCAGGTCGACGCAGCGCACCGCGCGGCCCGGTTCGGGATTGGCCAGGCGCGGCGCCGCGGCGGCCGCCTGGCGGAACCCCGTCGCTGCGCGCGGCGCGCGGGCGACGTAGGCGAACGGAACGTCCTGGTCGTTCTCGCCGTAGCCGGGCAGTTCCACCGTCGCCCG
>CAMPHE010000212.1 GCA_946885815.1 uncultured Arenimonas sp. | reverse complement strand
GTCGACGGCTGGAGCAAGGAACAGGCGATGGACCTGATGGTGCGCCAGACGTTCCAGCAGGAGCGCGAGGCCGAGGGCAAGTGGGTGCGCGCGCAGCTGTCGTCGACCCAGCTGGCGACGTACTTCGTCGGCTCCGCCGAGCATTTCGACGCCCGCGCGGCGGCCGAGGAGAAGTGGGGCGCCGACTTCTCCGCGAAGACCTTCCATGACCGGATGCTGTCGTACGGCGCGCCACCGGTGCGCTTCGCGCGGCAGCTGCTGCTCGAAGAGCCCATCCTGTAGGAGCGGCTTCAGCCGCGACCGCATGGGTAGGGACTGTCGCGACCTTTCCGGTCGCGGCTGGAGCCGCGCCTACGCGGCCCGGCCTGCCGCGTGGCCGCTCGCCCACGCCCACTGGAAGTTGTAGCCGCCGAGCCAGCCGGTGACGTCGAGCACTTCGCCGACGAAATGCAGGCCCGGCACGCGCTTCGACTCCATCGTCGTCGACGACACTTCGCGCGTGTCGATGCCGCCGAGCGTGACCTCGGCGGTGCGGTAGCCCTCGGTGCCGCTCGGCACGACCGGCCAGTGCGCCAGCCGCGCGGCGATCTCCGGCAGCTGGCGATGGGTGAACTGCCGCAGCGGCCGGTGCCCGGACAGCGTGTCGCCGAGCCGCTGCGCGAAGCGTTTCGGGAACACGTCGGCGAGCACCGTCGTCAGGTGCGCGTCGGGCTGGGCCTGCTGGCGGTCGAGCAGCCACGTCTCGGCGTCGAGTTCCGGCAGCAGGTCGAACCACAGCTCGCGGCCGGGCTCCCAGTAACTGGAGACCTGCAGCACCGCCGGTCCGCTCAGGCCGCGATGGGTGAACAGCACGGCGTTGTCGAATCGCGCCTTGCCGCAGCGCGCGGACGCATGCAGCGAAACGCCGGCAAGGTCGGCGTACTGGTCCAGGTGCTTTCCCGACAGCGTCAGCGGGACGAGTCCCGCGCGCAGCGGCCGCACGGTGTGGCCGAACCGCCGCGCGAGGTCGTATCCGAACGCGCTCGCGCCGAGGCTCGGGATCGACAGGCCGCCGGTCGCGACGACGAGCGACGCGGCTTCGATCGACGCCGCGATCCCTTCGCCGCGGCTGCCGCCCTCGCGGCTCGGCACGACGACCACGCGGAAACCGCCGTCCTCGCGCGTGGCGACATCGGCGACCGCCGTCGCGGCATCGATGCGTACGCCGGCGCGACGGCACTCCTCGAGCAGCATCGCGACGATCTGCTTCGACGATCCGTCGCAGAACAGCTGGCCCAGCTCCTTCTCGTGGTACGCGATGCCGTGCGCCTCGACCATCGCGATGAAGTCCGCCGGCGTGTAGCGCGCGAGCGCCGACTTGCAGAAATGCGGGTTGCCCGACAGGAACTGCGCCGGAGTCGTTCCGGTGTTCGTGAAATTGCAGCGCCCGCCGCCGGACATCAGGATCTTCTTGCCGCAGCGGTTGGCATGTTCGACCACGCGGACGCGGCGCCCGCGCCGCCCGGCGGCGATCGCGCACATCAGCCCGGCGGCCCCCCCGCCGATCACCAGCACGTCGCAGTCGTGGGTCGTCGTCATGGCGCCGATGATATCGACCCCGATGCCGGCGCCCGCGCGTTTCGATAGGCTCGGTAAAACGGAGGCGGACGATGAACACGATGTGGAACGTGGTGCGGGTGGCGCTGCTGGTACTGGTCGCGGGCGGCTGCAGCGACGGGAGCGACGGGGCGCGCGAGGAAGCGGCCAGCGCGGGGTACGCCGGCGCACCGGCGCCGGCACCCCCGCGCGACCAGGCACAGCTGGACTCGATCACGGTCACGGGGTCGCGGCTGAAGGCGGATGGCGGCGACGGCCTCGTCGGCCAGCAGAACGCCGAGGGCAGCTTCCTCGCCTATGCGCACGACGCGACGATCCGCACCGCGGCCGACCAGATCGGGCCGCGCGTCGACGGCGTCCGCGAGGCCTGCATGACGCGCCGGTTCGGCGAATGCACGGTGCTCGGCGCCTCGCAGCAGGCCGGCGAGTACCCGAGCGGCATGCTGCATCTGCGGGCGGAACCGAAAGCGGTCCAGCCGCTGGTCGCGCTCGCGGCCGACGGTGCCGAACTCGCGTCGCGCAGCACGTCGGCGGAGGATCTCGCCGACGCGGTCCGTGACAACGGGCTGCGCCGCGCCCGCCTCGAGAAGCAGCACGCCCGCCTGCTCGAATTCCTCGACCGCCGCGACCTCACGGCCGAATCGCTGGTCGCGCTGACGGGCCAGCTCGCGCAGATCGAAGCCGAGCTGCAGTACGCGGAGCAGGAGGCCGCGCAGCAGCAGCGGCGGATCCGCACGAACCTGCTGACGCTCAACTTCGTGACCGAGGGCGTGACGGTGGAGACATCGGCGGTGCGGCGTTCGCTGCAGAACGCGAGCAACGTGCTCGACGGCAGCGTGGCCACGCTGATCACGATCGCCGTGGCGCTGCTGCCGTTCGCGGTGATCGGCGCGGTGGGCCTGTTCGTGCTGCGCGCGTGGTGGCGCCGACGCCGCGCGCGCCGGGCGGCACCGGCGGCGTGATGTCCGGCGCGGCCCTCAGCGGGGCCGCGGCGGGCCCTTGCGATGCGGCCGCGCACCGGGGCGGTCGCCGCGGGGGGCGAACGGTTTGCCGGAACCGCGCGCGCCGCGGTTCGCCGGCATCTTGCCGGCGGTGTCCGGCGGCTCGCCGTCGCGGGTGATGCGCAGCTGCCGGCCGGCGCACCAGACGCCCTTGAGGTGCTGCATGACGTCCGGCGGCATCCCGTCGGGCAGGTCGAGCAGCGTGTGGTCCTCGAAGATCTCGATGCGGCCGATGTGTTTCGCGTCGAGGCCGGCCTCGTTCGCGATCGCGCCGACGATGTTGCCCGGCTTCACGCCGTCGTCGTAGCCGACTTCGATGCGGAACGTCGCCTGGCCCGCGTCGGGCGTACGCACCTCGCGTTCCTTCTTGGGGAACGGCGGGCGCTCGGCCCGCGGCGGCCGCTCGCCGCGCTCGGGGCGCGCCGCGCGGTCGAACCGGTCGGGCTTCGCGAACCGGTCGGTCGCGGCCTGCACGTCGCGGTCGAACGCGCGCTTCTTCGCCTCGAACTTCGGCGGCTCCATCAGCAGCGGCACGTCGCCGCGCGCCATCTTCGCCAGCGCGGTGGCGATCTCGATCGCCGGCACGTTCATCTCGCGCTCGTAGCCTTCCACCAGCGCGCGGAACGGTGCCAGGTCGTCCTTGGCCAGCGTCTCGGTGATCTGCTGCTTGAACCTGGCGATGCGCACGTCGTTGACGGCGGCGACGGTCGGCAGTTCCATCGGCGTGATCGGCTGGCGCGTCGCGCGCTCGATCGCGCGCAGCATGCTGCGCTCGCGCGGCGCGATGAACAGGATCGCCTCGCCGCTGCGGCCGGCGCGGCCGGTGCGGCCGATGCGGTGCACATAGCTTTCGGTGTCGTACGGCACGTCGTAGTTCAGCACGTGGCTGATGCGGTCGACGTCGAGCCCGCGGGCGGCGACGTCGGTCGCGACGAGGATGTCGATCTTCCCGTCCTTCAGCTGCTGGATCGTGCGCTCGCGCTGCGCCTGCTGCACGTCGCCGTTGATCGACGCGGCGGCGAAGCCGCGCGCCTGCAGCTTCTCGGCGAGCTCGTCGGTGGCCTGCTTCGTCCGCGCGAAGACGATCATCGCGTCGAAGTTCTCGGCCTCCAGGATCCGCGTCAGCGCGTCGAGCTTGTGCAGCCCGCTGACTTCCCAGTAGCGCTGGTTGATGTTCTCGGCGGTGCGCGTCTTCGCCTCGATCTCGACCTGGATCGGATCCTTCAGGTAGGTCTGGGCGATGCGGCGGATCTGGTGCGGCATCGTCGCGGAGAACAGCGCCGTCTGCCGCTGCGCCGGCATCTTCTTCAGGATCGCCTCGACGTCGTCGATGAAGCCCATCCGCAGCATCTCGTCGGCTTCGTCGAGCACCAGCGTCTTCAACCGCGACAGGTCGAGCGACCCCTTGTCGAGGTGGTCGATGATGCGGCCCGGCGTGCCGACGACGACATGCACGCCGCGGCGCAGCGCCTGCAGCTGCGGGCCGTAGCTCTGGCCGCCGTAGA
>CAMPHE010000211.1 GCA_946885815.1 uncultured Arenimonas sp. | reverse complement strand
GCCTCGAGACGCTGGCGGTCGACCTGCCGGCGGTGGTCACGACCGACCTGCGCCTGAACGAGCCGCGCTTCATCAAGCTGCCCGACATCATGAAGGCGAAGAGCAAGCCGCTGGAGACGATCGCGTTCGCCGACCTCGGCGTCGAGGCGGGCGACCACCTGCAGACGCTGTCGCACGCGCCGCCCGCGAAACGCGGCAAGGGCGTGATGGTGAAGGACGTCGCCGAGCTCGTGTCGGCGCTGCGCGCGAAAGGCCTGGTGTAAGGAGCGATGGCAATGAGCAAGATCCTGATCGTCGCCGAGCACCTCGACGGCACCCTGAATTCCTCCACCGCGCGCTGCGTCTCGTGCGCGCAGGCCGTCGCCGGCGCCGAGATCCACGTCGCGGTGCTGTCCGATGCGCCGGACGCCGTCGCCGCCGAGGCCGCCGCCATCGCCGGCGTGGCGAAGGTGCTGACCGTGACGAACGCCGCGAACGCGCATCCGGTCGCGCAGGTGCTGGCGCCGCAGGTCGCGAAGCTGGCCGACGGCTACAGCCATGTCTTCGGCCCGTCGACCACGTTCGGCAAGGACCTGATGCCCTGCGTCGCCGCGCTGCTCGGCGTCGCGCAGGTGAGCGACATCATGGCCGTCGACGGCACGCACACGTTCAAACGGCCTATCTACGCCGGCAACGCGATCGTCACCGTGGAAGCGCCGGCCTCGATGACGGTCGTCGGCACCGTGCGCACCGCGTCGTGGCCGGCCGCCGCCGGCGGCGGCGGCGCGCCGGTGGAGGGCGTCGCGGTCGAGGCGGCGCTGCCGTCGCATACGCGTTTCGTCGACCTGCAGCAGGGCAAGAGCGATCGCCCCGACCTGCAGGGTGCGGCCAAGGTCGTCAGCGGCGGCCGCGCGCTCGGTTCCTCGGACGCGTTCTCGATCATCTACTCGCTCGCCGACAAGCTCGGTGCCGGCGTCGGCGCGTCGCGCGCGGCGGTGGACGCCGGCTACGTGCCGAACGAACTGCAGGTCGGGCAGACCGGCAAGATCATCGCGCCGGAGCTGTACATCGCGATCGGCATCAGCGGCGCCATCCAGCACCTCACCGGCATCAAGGACGCGGGCACGATCGTCGCGATCAACAAGGATCCGGACGCGCCGATCTTCGAGATCGCCGATTTCGGACTGGTCGGCGACCTGTTCCAGATCGTTCCGGAACTCGAGCGCGCGCTCTGATTCCGCACGCCGTGGCCGCACCTCGCGGCCACGGGCGTTGTCTCCATCGTGACCCCCGCGTTAGCCTCACGTCCCCGGCGTGACAGCAGCCGGGCGATCCCGGCGATTTCCTGCATGGACCGCCGGATCCTTCACGACCTAGGGGAAAACTCGATGACCGATCTCCGTCCGACCCGGAAGCCGCTCGTTTCCGCACTCGCCCTGCTTCTCGTTTCGTCCGCCGCCTTCGCCGCCGCGCCGATGGACGCGCCGCGCCTGCAGGCCTCCGCCGCGGGCGTCCGCATCATGCCGGCGATCGATGCGCCGGCATGGCAGCTGCGCGTGATCGCGCCCGATGGCCGCGCGTTCGAGGACACCCTGCTCGCCGAAGAACCGCTGCTGGTTTCGCCGAAGGCGTTCGGCCACGCCGCGTGGTCCGACGGCGGCTACCGCTACGAGATCGTGCCCGTGCTCGGCGTCCGCACGCGCGCCGACACGGAAGCGGCGAACGCCCCGGGCGTCGACGCCGCCCTCGCCACGGGCGGCACGTTCCAGGTGCTCGGCGGCGTGATGTACCTGCCCGGCGTCGGCGACGCCGAACCGGCGGCGCCGACGCCGAAGCGCACCCTGGCGGCCGGCACCGTGCAGCCGCTCGACGTGGTGACGCCCGACGACAGCATCGTCCAGGGCAGCCTGTGCGTCGGCTTCGACTGCGTGAACAACGAATCGTTCGGCTTCGACACGCTCCGCCTCAAGGAGAACAACACGCGGATCAAGTTCGAGGACACGTCCGTCGACACGTACCCGTCGAACGACTGGCAGCTGACGGCGAACGACTCCGCCTCCGGCGGCGCGAACAAGTTCTCGATCGAGGACGTTTCCGGCGCGAAGGTGCCGTTCACGATCACCGCCGGCGCGGCGACCAACAGCCTGTTCGTCGACTCCACCGGCCGCGTCGGCTTCCGCACGTCGACACCGGTGCTCGACCTGCACATGAACACCAGCAACACCCCGGCGGTCCGCTTCGAGCAGAACGCGTCGGGTGGCTGGGGCGCGCAGACGTGGGACATCGGCGCCAACGAGGCGAACTTCTTCGTCCGCGACGTGACCGGCGGCAGCAAGCTGTCCCTGCGGATCCGGCCCGGCGCACCGACGAGCTCGCTGGACATCGCCGCCAACGGCGACGTCGGCATGGGCACCGCGTCGCCGAAATCCGCGCTGCACGTGGTCCGCAACGGCAATGCCGCCCTGAAGCTGCAGACCACCACCGGTTCGAACACGACCTGGGAGGTGAACCTCAACTCCGCGACCGGCCGCCTGAACTTCTCGGATGACACCACCTACGGCCGGATTCCGATCAAGTTCGCGCCGGGCGCCGCCAACAACCTGTTCCGCATCGGCATGCCGAACTCGACCACCGTCGAGGTCAACGGCACGCTGGCGGTCAACGGCGACATCGAGGTGACCGGTACGGTCGGCCCCGACTACGTGTTCGCGCCGGGCTACGCGCTGCCGTCGATCGCCGAGCACGCGGACTACATGCAGGCCAACCGGCACCTGCCGAAGGTCGGGCCGACCCGCGTCGACGTCGGCGGCCGCGGCGTGATGTCGCTCGGTGCGCTGAGCCACGGCATGCTCGAGGAGCTGGAGGTCGCGCACCTGTACATCGCCGACCTCGACCGCACGGTCGGCGAACTGCAGCGCAAGCTCGACACCCGCGACGCCGAGCTCGAGGCGCTGCGCGAGGAAGTGCAGGCGATCCGCAGCGCGCTCGACGCGTCGCACTGACCGTCCCGGAAACGGGATCGGTACGACGGGCCCGCGGAAATTCCGCGGGCCCGTCCGTTTCAGTCCCCCGCCGGGCCGCGGGCGGCGGCCTGCCGGCTCAGTAGTTGCCGTTGCCGGTGTCGCAACCGGTGTAGGGCGCCAGGCTCACGCCGACGCGGTTGTGGAAACACAGATTCCCGGCCGGCGGCAGGTGGATGCCGTATTCGTTCGGCAGGCCGCGACCGAGGATGTGGTTGTCGCGCACCGTGTTCGCCGAACCGGTGGCGATGCGGATTCCGTAGCTGCGGAAGCTGCCGGTGCTGCTGGCGGCCGTACCGCTGATCGTGTTGTCGCGGAAGACCGAACCGATCGAACCGTCGCTGAAGATCGCGAAGGCGTTGTTCACCGGCGAATTGGTGCCGAGGATGTAGTTGTCCTCGACGATCTGGAACTTGTTCGCCGACTGCACCGCCCCGCCGAGCCGCATGCCGACGGCCGGGCCGCTGGCCTGGCCGCCGACGTCCCAGATCTTGTTGCCGCGCACTTCCACCGCGCTGCCGCTGGCGACGATGCCGTAGCGCCACGGCCCGACGATGTAGTTGTCCTCGATGCGGTAGTAGAACGCCGAGTTGTACTGCGCCATCGGCTGGTGGATGTGGATCGCGTCGGTGAATCCGCCGACGACCCGGCAGTTGCGCACGATGATGTTGGCGACGCTGCTGGCGAAGATGCCGATCGACGAGCCGTCGTTCGCCGATGCCGCGTTGGACAGCGTGTGGTCGCGGCAGTCGAGCGTGACGTCGTCCGAAGCGATCGTGATCGCCACGCCGACGGTCATGTCGACCATCGCGTCGGCCGCCATGCAGTACTTGCCGGGCGAGCCGATCGTGGCCGGGATCGAGCCGATGACGGTGCAGTCGGACGACTGCGCGGAAACGGTCTGCGGCACGAGCGCGGCCGAGCCCGCGATCAGTCCGGCGATGAGCACGTTCTTCATGGAAATCCTCTCGTGGATGGGCATCGAGGCCCGAAGCCGGAGGCGGCCCGGCAATCCGGGGACGACGAGGCACGGGCATCCGTCGCGGCGACGGACGCGCTGTCGTGGGCCGGCATGCCGGCCCTCGGTGCGTCCCCAGTTCCCGTCAGCAA
>CAMPHE010000210.1 GCA_946885815.1 uncultured Arenimonas sp. | reverse complement strand
GCCGGCGTCGTCGGCGTCAGCCCGGGCGCGGTGCGCCTGTCGATCGTCAAGGTGTTCAACGGCGCCAGCTGCGGCTGGAGCTACAGCTCGTCGCTGGTCGACGCCGCCAACCGCTGCGCGCAGGCCGGCGCCAAGGTCATCAACATGAGCCTCGGCGGCTCGACCTCGAGCACCACCGAGCGCACCGCGTTCGACAACCTGTATGCGCAGGGCGTGCTGAGCATCGCCGCCGCCGGCAACGACGGCAACACCGCGCACAGCTACCCGGCGTCGTACGACAGCGTCGTGTCGGTCGCCGCGGTGGACAGCACGAAGACCGTCGCCGACTTCTCGCAGCAGACGAGCCAGGTCGAGATCGCCGCGCCGGGCGTCGGCATCCTCAGCACCGTGCCGTTCGTGACCGCCAGCCTCACTGCGGGCGGCGTCGGCTACATGGCCGAGGCGCTCGAAGGCAGCTTCGCCGGTTCGGCGAGCGGCGCGCTGGCGAACGGCGGCCTCTGCACCACGACCAACACCGCGTGGGCCGGCAAGACCGTGCTCTGCGAGCGTGGCGACATCGCGTTCGCCGACAAGGTGAACAACGCGGCCAATTCCGGTGCGGCCGGCGTCGCGATCTACAACAACGCCCCGGGCGGTTTCAGCGGCACGCTGGGCGGCAGCGGTCCGGCCGTGCCGGCGGTGAGCATCTCGCAGGAAGACGGCCAGTACCTGGTCGCCAACCGGCTCGGCACGAGCGCGACGGTGAACACGATCGCGAACGGCGCCGGCAACGGCTACGCGTACTACGACGGCACGTCGATGGCGACGCCGCACGTGGCCGGCGTGGCCGCGCTGGTGTGGAGCGCCAATCCGGCGTGGACCAACGCCGAAGTCCGCCAGGCGCTGCAGGTGACCGCCGAGGACCGCGGCACGGGCGGGCGGGACAACGCGTACGGCTGGGGCGTGATCCAGGCGAAGGCGGCGCTCGATTACCTGCAGGGTGGCGGTGGCGGCGATCCGGATCCGGAACCCGATCCCGAGGTCGTGGCCAAGGTCGGCACGCTGAGCCTGACGAAGAGCACGAAGGGCAAGAACACCAGCGCGACGGCGTCGGTGCGCATCGTCGACGCCGGCGGTGCCTCGCTCGGTTCGGCGACCGTCACCGGCTGCTTCAGCGGCGCGATCGACCGCTGCTCGAGCGCGACCACCAGCAGCAGCGGCCAGGCCACGTTCTCCACGCCGAAGTACAAGGGCACCGGTGCCGTGACGTTCTGCGTCACGAACGTCACCGGCCCCAACGACAGCTTCGACGCGACGAACGCCTGCCGTACGAACTGATCGCCACGGCGACGCGACATCGGAGGCCCCGGTTCGCCGGGGCCTCTTTTTTTCCCGGCGCCGGGCAACGAGTGACGAGTCACGAACCCGCAGTTGCCTCACGCCCCGCCGCCCGGCATCCTGCCCGAGCCCCTTCCAGAGAGTGCAGATGGCCGCCGAGCCGCGTCGCAAGGTCCGCCGATCGCCGATGACGCGCGTCGACACCGCGTGGCTGCGGATGGAGCGCGCCACCAACCTGATGATGATCACCGGCGTCATGATGTTCGAGTCGCCGCTCGACATCCGCACGCTGCGCAAGGTGATCGAGAGCAAGTTCCTCGCGTACCCGCGCTTCCGGCAGAAGGCCGTCGACACGCCGACCGGTGCGTTCTGGCAGGACGACGCCGACTTCGACCTCGACTGGCACATCCATCTCACGGCGCTGCCCGGCAAGGGCGGCAAGAAGGAGCTGGAGCGGTTCACCAGCCAGCTCGCGTCGACGCCGCTCGACAAGACCAAGCCGCTCTGGCAGTTCCATCTCGTCGAGAAGTTCGACGGGGGATCGGCGCTCATCTCGCGCATCCACCACTGCTATGCCGACGGCATCGCGCTCGTGCAGGTGCTGCTCTCGCTCACCGAGATCGGCGTCGACGACCGGCGCAAGGAAGCGCTCGCCAAGCGGTGGCTGCGCAAGGAGGAACACGCGCCGGTCGCGAAGCGCGTCGGCGCGATCGACCGCTACATGGAGCTCGGCGGCCGGCTCGTCGGCAAGGGCCTCGACCTGTATCGCGACCCGGCGCTGGCGGCGGTGCTCGCGAGCGAAGGCGTCGACATCGCGCGCGAGGTCGGGCTGGCGCTGGCGCTGTCCGACGATCCCGACACGGTGCTGAAAGGCCGGCTCGGCGTCAGCAAGCGCGTCGCATGGGCCGACCCGCTGCCGCTGGACGAGGTGAAGTCCGTCAGCCGCGCGCTGCGGTGCACGGTCAACGACATCCTGCTCGCGTCGGCCTCCGGCGCGCTGCGCAGCTACATGCTGGAGCGCGGCGAGAACCTCGACGGCGTGACGATCCGCGCCACCGTGCCGGTGAACCTGCGGCCGCTGGAACACGCGAAGCAGCTCGGCAACCATTTCGGCCTCGTGTTCCTCGATCTCCCGGTCGGCGAGGCGAACCCGATGCGCCGGCTGGAACGGATCGCGGCGTCGATGCGCGTGCTGCGCAAGTCGCGGCAGGCGGTGGCGACGTTCGGCGCGCTCGCCGCGGTCGGCATGGCGCCGCCGGCGGTGCAGCAGTTCGCGCTGGAGATGTTCAGCCGCAAGGCGTCGGCGGTGGCGACCAACGTGCCCGGGCCGCAGATGCCGCTGTACCTCGGGGGCAGCCGGATCCGCGACCTGATGTTCTGGGTCCCGCAGACCGGTTCGATCGGCCTCGGCGTGTCGATCCTGAGCTACGACGGCCGCGTGCATTTCGGGCTGATGTCGGATGCGCGGCTGATGCCGGATCCCGGCGGCGTGATCCGCCGCTTCGCGCCGGAGTTCGAGAAGCTGCTTTACCTGGCGCTGATGGCGAAGTGGGACGGGCCGTTCGACGCGGTCGACGCCGAGGCGCTGATGGACGAGGAGGGCTGCGCATGAGCGACGAACCGAGCTGCGACCTGCCGGGGCGGAGCTTCGCCACGCCCGGCGGCGCGTTCCCCGAGCCGGCGACCGATCTCGCCGCGGCCGACGATCGCGGCGAAGCCGTGCTGGCCGGCGGCTGTTTCTGGTGCACCGAGGCCGTGTTCAGCGGGCTCGCCGGCGTGCTTTCGGTGGAACCGGGCTATGTCGGCGGCGACGCACGCACCGCGAACTACACCGCCGTCTGTGGCGGCGACACCGGCCACGCCGAAGCCATCCGCGTGCGCTACGACCCCGCGATCATCGGTTTCGGCCAGCTGCTGAAGGTCTTCTTCGCCGTCGCGCACGATCCGACGCAGAAGGACCGGCAGGGGGCCGACGTCGGCACGCAGTACCGCTCGGCGATCTTCCCGCTCGACGACGCGCAGCGTGCCGTCGCGCGCGCCTACATCGACCAGCTGCAGGCGGCCGGCACCTTCGCCGCGCCGATCGCGACGACGGTCGAGCCGATGCCCGCCTTCCATGTCGCCGAGGCCTACCACCACGATTACGCCGCGAAGAACCCGGCGCAGCCGTACATCCGCGCCGTGTCGGCCCCGAAGGTCGAGAAGCTCCGCAAGACGTTTCCGGACAGGCTCCGGTAACCCTGCGTTGCGTCGGTGACGCTGGGACCACACGGTCCCGGCCACCATTCCGTGGCGACCACCCCCACGGAGAGACCCGATGAAGCTCTACTACATGCCCGGCGCCTGCTCGCTGTCCCCGCATATCGCGCTGCGGGAGGCCGGTCTGGACTTCCAGCTGGTGAAGGTCGGCCGCGACAAGCGCACCGAGGATGGCCGCGACTTCCGCGAGATCAATCCGTACGGCTACGTGCCCGCGCTGGAACTGCCGACCGGCGAGGTGCTGCTCGAGGGCCCGGCGATCGTGCAGTACATCGCCGACCTGAAGCCGGAATCCGGGCTGGCCCCGGAGAACGGCACGCTCGACCGCTATCGGCTGCAGTCCGCGCTGGGCCTGATCAACTCGGAGATCCACAAGTCCATCGGCGCGCTGTTCAATCCCGCGCTGGACGATGCCGGGCAGGCCGCGGCCCGCGAGAAGATCGATCTCCGGCTCGGCCAGCTCGAAGGCACGTTGAAGGAAGACGCGTGGCTGGTGGGCGAGCACTTCACCGTCGCCGATGCCTACCTGTATGT